>NZ_JBWYIN010000005.1:0-181904 GCF_056779765.1 Acinetobacter sp. 24-47-62 | reverse complement strand
GTAACACAGGTGAATCTCAGCCAGAGAGCTTCGAGGTTGACACAGTAGCGCCTGAATTAACCATCGATGAGCTTAAGCCAACAAACGATACCACTCCTGAAATTACTGGTAAAACAGAACCAGGAGCGATAGTTGATGTTGTGATCAAAGACAAAGACGGTGAAATTGTCTCTGAAGGTAAAGCAGAAGTTGATCCAGAAGGTAACTGGACGTATACACCGACTGAAGAATTACCAGAAGGTCATTACGATATTGAAGTAACTCCGACTGATAAAGCGGGTAACAAAGGTGATACTTCTAAAGAACAGTTAGAAGTTGATACAACACCTCCTTCTGACATTACTATTGATCCAATTGGTGGTGATGATTTCGAATCGAATGATCCTCAACCTGAAATTACAGGAACAGGTGAGAAAGGTTCGCTAGTGGATATCGTGATCACCGGTCCAGATGGCTTCGAAGAGAAGGCCACTGTTGAAGTTGGAGAAGATGGTAAATGGTCGTATAAACCAGAAGCTGAGTTGGAAGAAGGTGATTACAAAATCGAAGCTACTCCTAAAGATGAAGCTGGAAACGTAGGTAATCCAACGGAACAAGATTTTGTAATCGACTTGACACCACCAGATATCGATATTGATCCGTGGGAAGATGATAATGATCCTTGGTTAGATATCGATCCTTGGGATGATGAAGAAGCTGCATGGGATGTGAGTGAAGCTGCATCTGTACAGGCAGTATCATTAGCTGCTGAGCCTCAAATTGCTGCATTCTCTGCTTTCGCTGCACGCTCATTATTTATTGCTGAACCAGTAGTAACAGCATCTCAAGTAACGGCGGTTGATCCAAGTATTAATTATACGAATGATCCACAACGTACGATTAGTGGTAATACAGTAAATAATCCTAAAGAGGTTGCTGTAGAGATTAAAGATGCTAACGGTGCTGTGGTATCTAGTGGTTTAGCAGTGTTGTCTGCAGGCCGTTGGAGTTATAAACCATCAGAACCTTTAGCAGATGGTATATATACACTTGTAGCCACTGCACGTGATGCTGCTGGTAATACTAGCCGTACAGTTTCTTTAAAATTTGGTGTAGATACACTTTCACCTGATTTGTCAGTTGAAGAGTTATATCCTACAAACGATACTACTCCAGCAATTTCTGGTTCAACTGAACAATATTCTAAAGTTCAAGTCGTGATTAAAGATAAGAATGGAAATACTGTTGTAGATGCACCAGCTTCTGTAGATAGCTCAGGCAATTGGACATTTACACCGCCAAGAGATTTAGCGGATGGAAATTACACAGTTGAAGTAACATCTACTGATTTAGCTAAGAACAAAAAAACTGAAACTCAGCAATTAACAGTTGATACTCAAGCTCCTGATGCTGTGATTATTAATCCAATTACAGATCCAAGTGACTTGAAACCAGTATTAACAGGTAAAGCTGAAGCGAATACTACTGTCGAATTAGTGATTAAGGACTCTACAGGTCGAATTATTGATTCTGCACTTGTTCCTGCTGATCAAAATGGTAATTGGACATATCCAATCAACAATAATTTACCAGAAGGTACAATTATCGTTGAAGCTAAAGCGATTGATGAAGCTGGAAATATCGGTCCTTCATCAAGCATCGGCTTCGATTTGGATGTAACTCCTCCAGATGCGCCAACGGCAACATTTAATGCAGATGGTTCATTAGTAACAGGTACTGCACAAGCTTTATCAACTGTTAAAGTAAAAGATGCAAACAACAACGTGATTGGTACAACCACTGCGGATAGCAATGGAAACTACTCAATTAAGTTGATACCAAGTTTGAATGATGGACAAAATGTATCTGTGACCGCTTCTGATGTAGCGGGTGAATCTGCACCACGTCAAGTGACTGCTCCAAACATTCCGTTGGATGCCATTGATAATGTTGCTAAAGCTGGTATTGAATACGAGTATCCTGTTACAGAGAAATTCATTAAAGATGCAATTTCTTATAATTGGTTGATTGGCTTCGCCGGTTTTGCGATTGGTAAAACAAGTGGTGCTACAGAGTTTACAATTGGTGCAAACAAAACTGCAGATGTGCAGCTTCAAGTAAAATCAGCATCATGGGGAACATTATTAGACTCAGTATCAATTGTTCTTTACCAGCAAAATAGTTCTGGTAAGTGGGTACCAATTGCCAATAATAAATCTGCAGGATTATTTGATTTCATCGGCTTATTTGGAGAAGTTGCTCATATCAATTTAGAAGATTTACCTGCAGGTAAATATTGCATAGAAATGAGTAATGGTAACCTTGCTTCTTTACCAGGTTATGTACAGACTAATTTAGTAATTAAAGAAACTAATACAAGTACAACGCCTGTTGTGAAGTCAATCACTGAAGCGAAGGGTAATGTCATTACTGATCTTGATGCTGTACATGGTAAAGATCTTGTAGTTGCCGGTGCTGTTGTGAAAGCTGTAAATGGTGTTGCGATTAATGGTGCAACAACAATTAAAGGCGAGTTTGGTACATTAACTATTGATGCAAACGGTACATATGCTTATAAGCCAAATGCAAACCTTAACGCGATTGGTAAAACGGATGTATTTAAATACACGATTACTGATCCTGTAACTGGTAAGTCTGATACAGCTCAATTAGTACTTCAAATTGATTCTAAATCAGGTTCACCATTGGCTTGGAGCAAATTCACACCAGAAGCAAACGCGAATGATGCTGATGCATTGGCGAATGAAACAGCAGGTAAGTTTAATTCTACTTACTTGAATGAAACAGTTTCTGCTAAAGGTTTGGATAAGTTGATCTTTAATGTGTTAAATGACAACAGCCATAACGGTGGTAACGGCGTTGACACAATCAATGACTTCCAATTAGGCAGCAATGTGAAGATTGATGTTTCTGAGTTGTTATCTGATAGTGCAACTGCTCAAAACATTGATAAATTCATCTTTGTCGAGAAAGACGGAAACAATACGAAGTTAAGTATTGATCGTGATGGCGCAGGTACAACTTATAACAAGGTTGACCTCATTACTTTCAACAATACAGATGTTTCACTTCAAGACTTGTTGAACAAAAACCACTTGTTGTTCTAATAGACTAATGTGAAAAAGAGGAACTTCGGTTCCTCTTTTTTTATTCTTGAATAAAAAAAAATGGGACATTTAAAATGTCCCATTCATTGTCTATAACTTATTTGAGTAGATTAAGAAAATTTAAATAATGTTGTACGAGGATTTGTTCTTGTTCCAATATTGGTGTATGACCTACACCTTTTAAGATGATAGGCTCTTGAGCATTTTTCAGTAATCCTTTCAGTTCAGATGCAGCTTCTACATTAATAATTTGATCACGATCTCCCCAAATGATGAGTGTTGGTTGATCGATTGAACGAGCCGCTAGCGCAAATGTTTCAGGTGTAAATGATTTGGACATGAGAATAAGTTGCTCAACGAGTTTCGTGTTATTCGTAACATTGGATATCATGAGCTTTTCTTGTTCGACTTTCAGTTCGTTCGGTATAAATGGAGGTTGCTGCGTAGCAATTTTAAATAACCGATCAAAATCTCCAGGTTTAGAAACGATAAAATTTTTGAGTAAGTTTAGGTCTTTTAAGTAAGGGGTATTGGCAGATTTAAATACACCTGCACTGTTAATGAGTAGTAATGATTTAGTATCAATTGGATACTGAGCTGCATAAAGTAATGCTACAGCACCGCCCATGGAGTGACCGGCAACATTTAGATTTTGATCAACATGAATGGCTTCTGCAAAGCGACGTAATTTTTCGGTTAGATTTGGAATTGAATAATCAAAATCTGCAGCTACTTTACTATCACCTTGTCCAGGTAAATCAGGGATAATGACGTGATAATGTGGTGTCAGATAGCGAGCGACTCGGTTCCAATTATCCCGACTGCCTGCTAGACCATGCACAAGCATAAGTACGGGTTTGCCTTTTGTTCCACCTTCGCTGTAAGCCCAATCGATGTCGGAAACTTTAATACGCTTGGTATTCAGTCCAGCCCAAGCACGTTCTTGTTGTAAAATATTTTGTATATTTATACTGCTTGGCGCGGCTTGAGTTGTCGATGTAATAGAGATTGTACCGACTGCAATTGAAGCAGCAAGTAAGTGTGAAAATATCCTTTTCATTGTATTTCTCTGTGTATTGTTATTGTGCAAATTTAGATTAAGTGAGTCTGTTATGAAATGCATTTGCTCAAATCAATCATTCGATAAACTATAGGTCAATTATTGATGAATCGATCAGCATCAGCGGAAATGGCACAGATGTTCTTAGCCACAGTATCACAAATTCCTTATGGGAAAGTAGCCAGTTATGGTCAAATTGCTGCGATGTCCGGACTGCCTAAACATGCACGTTTGGTTGGTCGTGTGTTGAATCAATTAGATGTGAGTAGCGATTTGCCTTGGCATCGTGTCATTAATGCACAAGGTAAAATTAGTCATCTGCGTTTGGATGATCAAGGTTTTAATTGCCAGCAAGCTAGATTACTTGAAGAGGGGATTGTGTTTAACAATGGCAAAATAGATTTTAAGGTTTTTGGATGGTTCGAGTAGCTCCGTATGATGGTATACGGAGCTATCAGTTATTATTGCTTTACGACAAAAACAGGTACATTGACTTCGGTGATGAGGCTTTGTGCGACACTGCCCATAATTAATTTCTTGAATCCTGTGCGACCGTGCGAGCTGATAACAATAAGATCAATATTAAGATTATCAATCGCTTTCATTATGGTGCGGTGAATACTTTCTCCTTCGAGTATTTTAGTCTCTACATCTATTCCATATTCATTAAATTTTGCTTTAGCTTGAGCTAGGTTATCTTCAATAAATTTTCGTGCTCGTTCAATTAAAAGATTTGACTGCCCATCTGAGAGATATTCGGCTGCGATATAGGGATCGAGTGTCATCACTTGAACTACAGTAATTTTGCTATTAAATGCTTTAGCCAATTCAACAGCATGCTGAACGACGTTGAGTGCTACTTCTGAACCATCCACTGGAACGAGGATATTTTGATAATTCATGTTGTTCTCCTTTTTTAACCGTTATTAAAATAGTTCAAAATAAAGTTAAAAAATTATGCTTTCGTATTGATCATATACTGCTTTTTTTATTAATAAAACCAAGTAAATTTGTTGGAATTTTTTTAAACAGGTATTTAAGATTGGTTAAATTATTTGATAACTATATCTTTATTTATTTTTATATATACTATTTCATCAATTATATATTCTGGTATAAGTTCCTCAGAACAAATATTAATTAAATTAAATGATAAATTTTTGTAAAATTGTATGCATCTCGATTTTTGGTACATTATTAACATCTCATCTCTATGCAAATTATATAATCTCTGCACAATCGTTTGCGGAAATTCCAAGTTCTGAGAGTTTGGTCAACTCAATTTGTCAAAAAAACGAATTGAAATGTCGAGCACAAGACACAAAATTATATCGTGTGAAGAATATGAAGGATTCATATTACTATCTAATTGATTCTTCTCCCAAACTAGTCAAATTTCAAAAAATGGGTGAACACTATATTGAACTTAATCGTTGGGATTTTAAGGATTATAGACATTCACATCAAAGTTTTAGCGTAGACGATGAGTTTCAAAGCTCAGGAATCAAAATTTATCCAGCCCTTTATCCATTAAGTCAAAATGATCTGGCAATTGCTATCATTGATGATAGGTTTGTAAGCTACTCAGGTGGAGGGAGAACAGAGCAGTATGCGGACTTTGTTCAATTGAATCATAAAGGAAAATATAGATTAGCAGTAGCAGATCAACTTTTTTATGCTTCTGAAAGGATTCGTGCATGTTTTTCAGAACATGATTATCAGACTTCAGCACATTGTTACGATGAGTCTGGAACTGTTCTAAATATTCATTTTAAACGCGGTGATCAACAATATTATCATTGGACTCTAAATTACACTGATTATATTTGGCCTGCTCACGAATCTGAAAAAAATCGAAAAGTAGTGAAATATTCAAAAAAAATATTGCCATTTAATGATCTAAATTAAAAAAATAATCTGAAATTGAATTAACATCACCTGCCTGCAATTGCTCACGCATTTTCAAAAACTGCTTTTCATCTAGATCATAGAGCTTAAGAGAAAGCAGTTTTTTAATATCTTGTTCAGAAAAGCGATATTTAATAATTTTCGCAGGTACACCACCTACGACAGCATAAGGTGGCACGTCTTTGGTGACGACAGCACCAGTTGCCACCACTGCGCCTTCACCAAGTTTTACCCCTTGCATAATCATGGCACGACTACCAATCCAACAACCATCACTAATGATAGTATCGCCAGCAGGCACAAAACTACGCGTATCAAAAGGAAATGCTGAAATCCAGTCAGTACGGTGTAACTGATTTCCACCCATCATGATGACACACTCAGCTCCAAAGCAGACAAAATTGCCAATATAAAGCTGATCGATGGGTTTTTCAGGTGTGGAAGGTTTGTCATGTAGGTAACGCACCACACAACGCTCAAAACCTTGATCCCAATAGGCTGAGTAATAACTATAATTGCCTTTGATATGGATATTCGGATTTTTTACCGTTTTAGAAATAAATTCGAACTCACACCAATGATTGACAGGCGAGTTGATCAACTTTGGAGACATGATGAAATAAAAGGAGAAGATTTTAGGGCATTATATACCAATTAAAACTTACATCCTGAATGAAAACTTTTATATTCATTGAGCATTAGAAGAATGGAAAAGCTATGTTTGTTGAAACAGAATTTAGAGAAGATAGACCTGAAGAAATATATAGAATAATAAAGGAGTATCCTCTTGCATCTTTGGTCGCACAGACCCAAACAGGGTTAATTGCTGAACATATCCCGCTCATATTAGTAGATGAACATACATTGAGAGGACATGTTTCATTGCAGAATACACTATTCAATCATTCGATTTTGAATAACCAAATACTATGTATCTTTAAAGCAGAGGATGCTTATATTTCACCGAATTATTATCCTTCAAAATTTGAAGATCACAAAAAAGTACCTACTTGGAATTATCAAGTTGTACACATTAATGGTGATATTCAGTTTTTTCATGATCAGAAAACTAAACTTGCAGTATTAGGTCAACTCACTCAACAACATGAACGTATAACGAATGGTAAAAATGCTTGGAAAATGGCAGATGCACCAAAAGATTACTTACTGGAAATGCTCGACCATTTGGTTGTATTTGAAATTAAAATTGAAAGAATCATCGCTAAATCAAAACTAAGTCAAAATAGAGAGGAAAAAGATTTTCGTAATGTTATTAAGAAGCTTCATGAAGCTGGAAAAGCGCATCTAGCAAAAACAATGAATCAATTAAAAAGAGAATAAAAAAACCCCTCACCAGAGGGGTTTATAGCCTAAAATATCAACAATTAGAGATATTCTACGCTCACAATTTCGTATTCAACTTCACCTTGAGGTGTCGTAATTTTAACTTCATCGCCTTCATTTTTACCCAAAAGACCACGCGCGATAGGAGAGTTCACAGATATTTTGTTAATTTTAAAATCTGCTTCGTCATCACCAACGATTTGATACGTTTTACGTTCTTCAGTATCTAAATTTTCAATTGTAACTGTGACGCCAAAAACTACGCGTCCATTTTGCTCAAGTTCTTTAACGTCAATCACTTGTGCAGCACCCAATTTTCCTTCGATATCTTGGATACGGCCTTCACAGAAACCTTGTTGCTCACGTGCAGCGTGGTATTCCGCGTTTTCTTTAAGATCTCCGTGTTCACGTGCTTCAGCAATCGCTGCTGTAATACGAGGACGATCTACAGTTTTAAGTTGGTGTAATTCTTTCTCAAGCGCTTCTTTGCCTTGAGGTGTCATAGGATAACGTTGCATAGTTGTCCCTCAAAAAAGTAAGTATGAAAAAAATACTAAGTCTATAAATGAAAAAAAGCCCGCCACCAAGAGGTGACGGGACTTCTTGGTAGTGTATTAACCTACTGTTTGTAAGTCTTGCAAACGATATACATCCATTGGCAATTTGATTGCTAAAGCTTGGCAAACTGCATCTGCACCGTTAAGGGTAGTCGTATGATAGACCTTACCTTGAAGTGCAGAACGGCGGATTGAGAACGAATCCTGCTGAGCTTGTTTACCTTCTGTTGTATTGATAATGAGGTGTATTTCGCCATTTTTCAAGCGGTCCACAATATTTGGACGACCTTCAGTCACTTTATTTACACGTTCACATTCAATACCAGCCGCTTTGATGACATCGTATGTACCACCAGTAGCAAGGATTTTGAAGCCAAAGTCAGCAAGTTGTTTTGCAATACCTGCTGCACGTGGTTTATCAGAATCACGTACAGAGATGAATGCATGTTTAACTTCGCCTTCTGTTGGAAGACCTGGTAAACGCTCATTTGCACCTAATACAGCTTTATAGAACGCTTCGCCAAATGTTTTACCAACGCCCATCACTTCACCTGTAGATTTCATCTCAGGCCCAAGGATTGGATCAACACCAGGGAACTTGTTGAATGGGAACACTGCTTCTTTAACAGAGAAGTGCTCAGGGATAATCTCTGTAGTGAATCCTTGAGATTCTAAAGATTGACCCGCCATACAACGCGCAGCTACTTTCGCTAAAGACTCACCGATACATTTAGAAACGAATGGCACTGTACGTGATGCACGTGGGTTCACTTCTAAGATGTAAACGTCTTCGCCTTTAACCGCAAACTGTACGTTCATCAAACCAACAACGCCAAGTTCTTTTGCCATTGCAACTGTTTGACGACGCATTTCGTCCTGAATCTCTTTAGAAAGAGAGTAAGGAGGGATCGAACATGCTGAGTCACCTGAGTGAATACCTGCTTGTTCAATGTGTTGCATGATACCGCCAATCACAACGTCTTTACCGTCAGATACGCAGTCTACGTCAACTTCGATCGCGTCGTCTAGGAAGCGGTCAAGAAGAACAGGGGCATCGTTAGAAGCTTGAACAGCATCACGTAAGTAGCGACGTAACTCTTCATCGTTGTATACGATTTCCATCGCGCGACCACCAAGTACATATGATGGACGTACTACAAGTGGATAGCCAACTTTCGCTGCTTCAGCCATACCTTCTTCAGCAGATTTTACAATGCTGTTGTTTGGTTGACGAAGTTGCAGACGTTGAATCATTTGTTGGAAACGTTCACGGTCTTCTGCACGGTCAATCGCATCAGGCGATGTACCAATAATTGGTGCACCAGCTTCTTCTAAAGCACGAGCCAATTTAAGTGGTGTTTGACCACCGTACTGTACGATGATGCCTTTAGGCTTCTCAATACGTATGATTTCTAATACGTCTTCAAGTGTAATTGGTTCGAAGTACAAACGATCAGATGTGTCATAGTCAGTAGAAACCGTTTCAGGGTTACAGTTCACCATGATGGTTTCATAACCGTCTTCACGCATTGCAAGCGCCGCGTGTACACAGCAGTAATCGAATTCGATACCTTGACCAATACGGTTAGGACCACCACCGATCACCATGATCTTGTCTTTGCTGGACGGGTTTGATTCACATTCGTCATCGTAAGTTGAATACATATACGCTGTGTCTGATTCAAATTCAGCAGCACAAGTATCTACACGTTTGTAAACTGGGGTTACGCCCAAGTTCCAACGATGTTTACGGAATTGTTTTTGTGAAATACCCATCAAGTTCGCAATGCGAAGGTCAGATAAACCTTTACGTTTAAATGAACGGATGTTGTCCGCATTTAGATCGCCAAAACCTAAAGTTTTGATTTGGTTTTCTGTTTTGATGATGTCTTCGATTTGGATCAAGAACCATTTGTCGATCTTAGTCGCTTGGAATACATCTTCTAATGTAAAGCCGTGACGGAATGCATCAGCAACATACCAAATACGCTCAGGACCCGGAACACGAAGTTCTTGTAAGATTTTCTCACGCGCGCCTTCAGCACCCACTTCGATTTTTTCATCAAAGCCAGTTGCACCCACTTCAAGACCACGAAGTGCTTTGTTCATAGACTCTTGGAAGTTACGACCAATCGCCATCACTTCACCAACAGATTTCATCTGTGTAGTTAAAGTTGCGTCAGCTTGTGGGAATTTCTCAAAGTTGAAACGTGGAACTTTAGTTACAACGTAGTCAATCGCAGGTTCGAAAGATGCTGGAGTTGTACCGCCAGTGATGTCGTTTTTAAGCTCATCAAGGGTATAACCAACCGCTAATTTTGCAGCGATTTTCGCAATAGGGAAACCAGTTGCTTTTGAAGCCAATGCAGAAGAACGAGATACACGTGGGTTCATCTCGATCACAACCATACGGCCAGTATTTGGACAAATACCAAACTGTACGTTAGAACCACCTGTTTCTACACCAATCTCACGCAACACTGCTAAAGATGCATTACGCATTAACTGATATTCTTTATCTGTTAATGTTTGTGCAGGTGCAACAGTGATTGAGTCACCTGTGTGTACGCCCATTGGGTCAAAGTTTTCAATCGAACATACGATGATACAGTTGTCGTTTTTGTCACGAACAACTTCCATCTCATATTCTTTCCAACCAATTAAAGATTCATCGATCAATAATTGTTTGGTCGGAGAAAGATCGAAACCGCGTTCACAGATTTCAAGGAATTCTTCTTTGTTGTATGCGATACCACCGCCTGAACCACCCATGGTGAATGATGGACGGATAATCACTGGGAAGCCGAAACGTGCTTGAATTTCTAATGCTTCTTCCATTGATTCAGCGATTGCTGCTTTTGGACATTCAAGACCAATTTTACGCATTGCTTGGTCGAAAAGTTTACGGTCTTCCGCTTTTTCGATCGCTTCTTTCGTTGCACCAATCAATTCAACATTGAATTTTTCTAAAATGCCATGCTCATCAAGGGCAAGGGCACAGTTCAATGCAGTCTGACCACCCATTGTTGGAAGAACTGCGTCTGGGCGTTCTTTCTCAATGATCGCTGCAACAGTTTGCCAAGTGATTGGCTCGATATACGTTGCATCTGCCATTGCAGGGTCAGTCATGATCGTTGCAGGGTTAGAGTTTACCAGAATTACACGGTAACCTTCTTCACGTAATGCTTTACATGCTTGTGCACCTGAGTAGTCAAACTCACACGCCTGACCGATAACAATTGGACCAGCACCAATAATTAAGATGCTTTTAATATCCGTACGCTTTGGCATTATTTGCTCCTCAATTACTTCTTAGATGCTTCAATAAGTTCGATGAAATGATCGAACAATGGTGCGCAGTCATGTGGACCTGGGCTTGCTTCTGGGTGACCTTGGAAACTAAACGCAGGCTTATCTGTACGATGAATCCCTTGAAGAGTTTGATCGAACAATGATTTGTGCGTCGCTTTAAGGTTTGCAGGTAATGTTTCTGCATCCACTGCGAAGCCATGGTTTTGAGAAGTAATCATCACTGTACCATCTTCGATGTTTTGTACAGGATGGTTAGCACCATGATGACCATGAGGCATTTTCACCGTTTTAGCGCCAGAAGCGAGAGCAAGAATTTGGTGACCCAAGCAAATACCAAATACAGGTACGTTACGAGCGTCTTCAACAATTGTTTTTACAGCTTCAATTGCATAGTCACATGCTGCAGGATCGCCAGGACCATTCGATAAGAATACGCCATCTGGATTTAGAGCAAGAACTTTTTCAGCAGGAGTTTGTGCAGGCACGACAGTTAATTTACAACCGCGGTCTGCGAGCATACGTAAGATGTTGGTTTTGACACCGTAATCATATGCAACAACATGAAATTTTGCTTCTGGTTGGGAGAAACCTTGACCTAATTTCCAAGAACCTTCAGTCCATTCGAAACCGTTTGGATCACAGCATTCTTTCGCAAGGTCTAAACCATTCAGACCGCCGAATGCACGAGCTTTTTCTAAAGCTTCTTCTTCTGTAATATTTTCACCAGCTAAGATACAACCGTTTTGTGCACCTTTAGCACGTAAAATACGGGTCAGTTTACGTGTATCAATGTCAGCGATAGCGACAACATTGTGAGATTTTAAGTATTCGCCTAAAGATTGCGTAGATCGGAAGTTGCTGTGCAATAAAGGTAGGTCACGAATGATCAATCCGTTTGCCCATACTTTATGAATTCGACCTGACTCAGCGTCTTCATCATTACAACCTGTGTTACCAATGTGTGGATAGGTAAGCGTAACAAGCTGTTGTGCATAACTTGGGTCAGTCAAAATTTCTTGATAGCCAGTCATGGCAGTGTTGAAAACGACTTCACCAGTCGTACTACCCGATGCACCGATTGACGTTCCTTTAAAGATCGTACCATCGGCAAGGGCTAAAATTGCTGGGGTGCTCAAACCAAAGCTCCTGAAATTTAGGCTGTAAAAAAGCGAGTAGACGAAAAAAAAGGAAGGCTACTTTAAAACCCACCCTCCTTACATCTGCTCGCTTGAACTTAACACGGCATTATACGCAAACACCTTGATAAAGTCCACGTAAATAAACCTGAATTCGTCAGATATATACCTTGTAATTTGGTTAAAAGTCTGCTTTTTAAACTTTGGACAAAAGTCTAAGAATGTAAGAATTGTTTAATAATTCAAAAGTTAAGTTTTATCACGATGTATCAAAATTTATGTAGACTTACAATTAATAAGCTAAGTTTCTGAAACAGAATAACAAAGCTTCTAAAAAGCTGATTTGTTAAATAGAACAAATGTTGAAGTTGCTCCAAATGCTTCCTAAAAGTTCGAAAAAAGTACTGATTAGGTCAATTTACCAGTATTTTAGAAAGGACTGATTAAATATGGAAAATAGAGGTAAATATTGAATTGCTTGTTAAAAGCGTAGGTTCAATTATTCAAAGATGAAATTGGTAGTTAGCATGTTGGGATTTAAAAATTAAACCGAGATCGAATTTAAAGAGATTTGAGGCTACTTCGGTGTCTGTGAAGAAATATTTAAAAGCAGATTTGGCTGTTCAAGTGATTAAGGACAATTTTGAAAATTAAAAATGAATAACAGGAATTACAAATATAACTAGATATAACACGTTGAGATCAGTTGTATAAAACTTAACTCTAAAAGAGGTGGGAAGAGTCTACAACTATAGAACTTAAATATTGGGGTAAAAAAAATAGTGAGATTAAATCTCACTATTTTTTTTAAAACTGATGCAACCAATCGCGCTTGTTATGGAAGTCAGCCTCAGGACTACTATGCTGCATCGCATAATAATGTTTAGCTTGCGATGTGTTTAATACAGCGGATAAGCCAATAAAAATATCCTGCCATTTCAATTTATGTTTTAACATAAACTCCGTTAGATCAAGGCTCACATTTAAACCATAGTGCGTCTTTTTGAGTGAATTCAGTTCTATGTCATAAGCTGCTTGCGGTGGCATATCTTCAGGGTAACGATACTCTTCAAATTGATACGCTTGCCAAGCTTGAGAAGGGGAGAGATTGACTTCACGATAAAAGTCCTGATCTTTCACCCCAATGAAAATTTCAAAGCAGGTTTCTTCCCAAAGAAAATCTCGTCGTGGATGTCCAGCTACAATTTCCGGATAGACTAAGTATTGATTTGGGTCACGTAACCAATAGCCCACATTTAGTGTATATGGACTCACTTGTTCAATTGCACCAACCAAGGAGATATCAAAGTAACGGTCAAAAGAATTTAGTTCGTAACTTGCCATTCAATGCAACTCAAATTAATTAGAAAGATGTGCGTGGCGAACAAGATTCGAAAGTTTAGGATTTTGTTTTGCCGCTTTCTTGTATAAAAGTGCAATTTTTCCAATGGTTTGAACAACTTCTGCACCAGTAACTTTGGCGATTTCAGTAATGACTGCTGCACGAGCATCACGATCTTCACCGCCAATTTTTACTTTAATTAACTCATGATCATTTAAAGCACGTTGAGTTTCTTCAATGACATTTTCAGTTAAACCTTGACCACCTAACATTACCACTGGGTTAAGTGCATGTCCGATTTGACGCAAACGTTTGCGTTCCTGAATTGATAAAGCCGCCATAAAGATAACCTAATTTTAAAAACGACTTAGTATAGCAAATCAAGAGATCAAACGCTTATGTTTCTCAGAAATAATCGATCAACTTAAATCAAAAAAACATAAACGATAATCTTGAATTAGATACAGATGAATACTGCAAGGGGGATAAAATTCACGTACAATAAAAAGTTAGAAGATTACGTGTATTTAAAGAGTTATGGCAACACGCATTACCAATCAGAAGTTATCCAAAAGTAGTCGTGCGTGGATGAGAGAGCATTTAGATGACCCGTTTGTGAAAAAAGCACAAAAGGAAGGTTATCGTGCGCGTGCTGCATATAAATTGCTTGAAATCCAAGAGAAATACAAAATCATTAAACCTGGTATGACTGTTGTAGACCTTGGTGCTGCACCTGGTAGTTGGTCCCAAATCGCTGGAAAATTAGTGGGTGATAAAGGTTTAGTGATTGCATCAGATATTTTGGAAATGGATGCACTTCCAGATGTGACGTTCCTGCAAGGAGACTTTCGAGAAGAGGAAGTTTTCGAAAAATTGTTAAATATTTTAAATGGACGAACTGTAGACGTTGTAATTTCAGATATGGCCCCCAATACATCAGGTAATAAGGCCGTTGATCAACCTCGACAAATTTATTTGTGTGAACTTGCATTAGACTTTGCCAATAAAGTTTTAGGTCCGAAAGGACAGTTTGTTGTCAAAGTTTTCCAAGGAACTGGTTTTGACGAATTCCGTAAGGAAGTTGTAGACAGTTTTGAAGTATTAAAAACTGCAAAGCCTGCTGCCTCGCGTGCTCGTTCGAAGGAAGTTTTTTTAATTGGACAGGGCCGTAAAAAGAATTCGCAATAAAGTGACTTGCCAAGTCGCTAAAAAATGTGCATTTTGTACCTTTTGAATATTTTATTGCGAAATTGATTTACTCGCTTTTTGTTAAAGGTCACCCAATTTTGGGCATGATCAAATTAGATTGATATGGGAATAAAGCTTTGAGCGATCTCTTTAAGAATGCCGTTTTATGGCTTGTTATACTTGGTGTGCTGATATTAATTTTCAGCAACATTAGTGACCGTGATAAGCCTGCTGCATTGAACTATTCAGAATTTGTTGCAGCGGTTAATGCTGGTCAAATTAAACAAGTTACCATTGACGGTGAACGAATTAGTGGCGAAAAAGTAAATGGTTCTCCATTTGAGAGTATTCGTCCTGCGGTTCAAGATCCTGAGTTAATGCCGAATCTCATCAAAAATAATGTCGTTGTTGAGGGCACTGCTCCGCAACGTCAAGGTTTATTGATGCAGCTTTTGATCGCAAGCTTTCCAGTACTTTTAATCATTTTGTTATTCATGTTCTTTATGCGCAACATGGGTGGCGGTGCTGGTGGTAAAAACGGCCCGATGAGTTTTGGTAAGTCAAAAGCAAAAATGCTTTCAGAAGACCAAATCAAAGTCACTTTCACAGATGTTGCGGGTTGTGACGAAGCGAAACAAGAAGTCGTTGAAATTGTTGATTTCTTGAAAGATCCAACAAAGTTTAAGCGTCTTGGTGCTAGCATTCCTCGCGGTGTCCTGATGGTAGGTCCACCGGGTACAGGTAAAACTTTACTTGCGAAAGCGATTGCTGGAGAGGCTAAGGTTCCATTCTTTAGTATCTCAGGTTCAGACTTCGTAGAAATGTTCGTTGGTGTTGGTGCATCACGTGTACGTGATATGTTTGAGCAAGCGAAACGCCATGCGCCGTGTATCATTTTCATTGATGAGATTGATGCGGTGGGTCGTCACCGTGGTTCAGGTACTGGTGGTGGTCACGATGAGCGCGAACAAACCTTGAACCAGATGTTGGTAGAAATGGATGGTTTCGAAGGCAATGAAGGTATCATTGTTATTGCTGCGACTAACCGTGCTGACGTGCTAGATAAAGCTTTACTTCGTCCAGGGCGTTTCGACCGTCAAGTGATGGTTGGACTTCCAGATATTAAAGGTCGTGAGCAAATCCTGAATGTGCATTTGAAAAAATTACCTTCAGTGACTGGTGTGGATGTCAAAGTATTGGCACGTGGTACTCCAGGGTTCTCTGGTGCGCAATTGGCAAACTTAGTTAATGAAGCTGCATTATTTGCTGCACGTCGTAATAAAAATACGGTCGATATGCATGATTTTGAAGATGCAAAAGATAAGCTTTATATGGGGCCAGAGCGTAAATCAATGGTTCTACGTGAAGAAGAGCGTCGCGCAACGGCTTATCATGAAGCAGGTCATGCGATTGTAGCTGAAATGCTTCCAGGCACAGACCCAGTACATAAAGTCACGATCATGCCACGTGGTTGGGCATTAGGTGTAACTTGGCAGCTTCCAGAGTTTGATCAAACCAGTCATTACAAAGACAAAATGTTGAATGAGCTTTCTATTCTGTTTGGTGGTCGTATTGCAGAAGAAATTTTCATTAATCAGATGTCGACTGGGGCTTCTAATGACTTTGAACGTGCAACAAAAATGGCGCGTGCAATGGTGACTAAGTACGGTATGTCTGACAAGATGGGTGTCATGGTTTATGAAGAAGATGCTCAACAGTCATTTATGGGTAGTCTAGGTGGTCGTACTATTTCTGAAACGACTCAACTTGAAGTTGATCGTGAAATTCGCCGTATCCTAGATGAGCAGTACAAAGTTGCACGTGATATCTTAGAAAATAATAAAGATATTGCCCATGCGATGGTAAAAGCTTTGCTTGAGTGGGAAACGATTGATCGTGATCAAATCCGTGACATTATGGAAGGTCGCGAACCTCAACCACCTAAGGTATATGTGGCTGAGAATCCAATTGTAGATGTAACCCCTACAGATGGTCCTTCAACGCCTCCACCTTTACCAGCAAGCTAAAATGAAGGAGTCTCTTATGAGGCTCTTTTTTTTGTGTTGAAATTATCCCTCATGTTTAAATTTTACTTGATATCATGTAAATAGATTTTCTAGGAACATCAATATGCAACTTATCTCTTTACCTAATCAGATTCTTAAATGTGGTGCATTGGAACTTGATTTGTCAAAGCCTCATGTAATGGGTGTGTTAAATGTAACGCCAGATTCGTTTAGTGATGGTGGTAAACATAATAGTGTAGAGGCGGCACTAGAGAGAGCAAAGCAAATGATTGCTGAAGGGGCGAGTGTTATTGATGTAGGTGGTGAGTCAACTCGCCCTGGCGCATCTGTTGTTAATGTTCAGGATGAAATAGATCGTGTAGTTCCAGTCGTTGAAGCGTTGGTTAAATTGAATGTTGTGATCTCAATCGACACCTCACAACCAGAAGTGATTAAAAAGGCGGTTAAAGCTGGAGCGCATATTTGGAATGATGTCAGAGCATTAACAAAGCCACATGCTTTAGAAACAGCTGCGGAATTAGATATTCCAGTCATTATCATGCATATGCGTGGTGAGCCAACCACAATGAACCAGTTGGATCAATATGATGATATTACTTTAGATGTGATTTCAGAATTGCAAACTCGATTAGATGCAGCATTAAATGCGGGAATTAAACCTGAAAATATCATGATTGATCCGGGTTTCGGATTTGCAAAAAATGCACATCAAAACCTGAAATTATTAAAAGAGTTGTATAAATTAAATGAGTTGGGATATCCAATACTTTCTGCATTATCTCGTAAGCGATTTATTGGTGAAGCTTTAGGTGGTGTACCTGTCCATGAACGTGCAGTGGGTTCGGTGACGGGGCATCTGTTAAGCATACAGCAAGGAGCATGTATGGTCAGAGCACATGATGTAAAAGAAATGGTGCAAGCTATTCAAATTTGGGCAGCAATGAATAGTGTTGGTTAAATTAAAGGTTGATTTAAGACAGTGAAAATCATCAATGAAAATATTGGCTTAGTTATACTTTGATTAAAAGTGAGATTTACTCCTCGTTTTTATTGTTGGTTTAATGTCTAGCTTGTGTTATATAAGCTCGGTTTTTGTTAATGCTATTACTTGAGCTTTAATATGTTGAATGATGTACTTCTCCCGATGTTCGACGATGAATATTATCCTGATATTCTCGTGGCTGAAATTCAGCAACTCATTGAAAAATTCTCAAAGAAGGTATCTAAGGTGAATTCCGATGCTGAGATTTATCAAATCGCCAATGATATTGTGGCGGAAATTAATGAGATGAAACCTCAGTTCGAAGATCTTGACTCTTCTCTTGATGATGCAGCAGCAGACTATATTGCTGAGGCAATGATGATGGTCGTTCAGGAAGAGGGATTTTTGGATATCGAAATGGAAGAACTTGTCTCAAATAGAGAGTGGTAAATCGCTCTCTATTTTTTTGTGTTGTTATTGTTGTGGCTAAACGCTAGGCATAAAAAAACCAGCTTACGCTGGGTTCTTTATTTACACCATTATTCTCTATCAGAAGAATGGTGCCCGAGGCCAGACTCGAACTGGCACGCTTTGAGGGCGGGGGATTTTAAATCCCCTGTGTCTACCGATTTCACCACTCGGGCATGTGCGCAATAATAGAGGACACTTTTAAGCTTGGCAAGAGAAAATCGTATTATTTGCTTTCTTTTCAATCAACTTGCATTGATTAGATTAAAAATTATAACTTTGGGGGTGATGGTTTATGATATTTGGACATTAAATTGTCATCTGATTGCAATTTTAGCTTCATAAATACGGTTTAAGTTCGAAGTTAAAATAACTCGCCAATTCGTAAATAAAATGAAAAATAAAATCTCAAGACGCGCATTAATTAAAAATTCATTGGCTGGATTAGGTGCGATTTCACTGCCTGTTTCGATTACAGCATGTAATGGCGATGGTCAAACCAGCAATGAGCATAAAGTTGAATTTTTGCATGGAGTGGCGAGTGGAGATCCATTACAGGATCGAATAATTCTTTGGTCGAGAATAACACCTACAGATATGACGGCAACATATGAGTTAGATTGGGAAATTGCACTTGATGAGAATTTTTCAAATATTGTTCAGATGGGGGAAATCAAGACTTCTGCTGCTAAAGACTTTTGCTTGAAAGTCGATGTACTTAATTTGAGTGCCGATACTCGTTATTATTACCGATTTAAATATGGGCAGATACATTCTCCAATTGGTCGTACGAAGACCTTAGCAACCAAGACCAATGCGGTTAACTTTGCCGTATGCTCATGCTCAAATTATCCTGCTGGTTATTTTTATGTGTACCGTGAAATTGCGAAGCAGGACGTGGATGTTGTGCTGCATCTGGGCGACTATATTTACGAATATGGCAAAGATGGGTATGCAACTGAACAAGCCGAAAAGCTTGGTAGAACACTCGATGTGGATAATCAAAACGAGATTTATCGCTTAGAAGATTATCGAAAACGTTATGCAAAATATCGAACAGACCCTGATTTACAAGCGGTTCATCAACGTCATCCATTTATTCTGATTTGGGATGATCATGAGCTGACAAATGATGCATGGCGAGCTGGTGCGCAGAATCATCAACCTGATCTAGAGGGGGATTTCGTAGCACGAAGAACAGCAGCCTTATCAGCTTATTTTGAATGGATGCCAATTCGCGAAAAAAGCAATAACGATATTCTTCATATTTATCGTCAGTTTAATTTTGGTGATTTAGTTCAACTTAATATGCTAGATACACGTATGTTGGCACGAGATGAGCAACTGACTTTTGCTTCATTTATTGATGGTGAAAATCTAAGTGTTGAGCAATTTAGAGCGGCATTATTGAATGAGCAGCGACAGCTAATAGGGATAGATCAGTTAAATTGGTTGGCGAATAGTCTGCATAGCTCTCGCGCAATATGGAATGTATTGGGTCAGCAAGTATTGATGGCGAAAATGTTGGTACCTGCTGAGGTATTACAAATATTAAATGTCGCCAAAAGTGGAATGGTAGATGGCAACTTTTTAATTGAAGCTCAAAAACGTCTCATGGAGTTGGTTGCAATTAAGTTGCGTTATAAAAATAATGATCCAAGCTTAACTGACGCTGAATTATCAAGAATACTAACCGTGATTCCTTATAATTTAGACGCTTGGGATGGTTACTATGCTGAGCGTGAGCGTGTTTATGCTTTATATGAGCAGTACCAGAAGAAAGTTGTTGTGTTGGCTGGAGATACCCATAATGGGTGGGAGTCTGCATTACATCAACAAAATGGTGAGAAGGTGGGGATTGAATTAGCAACAAGTTCAGTTTCTTCACCAGGTATGGAGAAATATCTCAATTTACCTGAGAACTTAATGCAACAATTTGAACAAGTGTTTATCCAATTGATTGATGAATTAAGCTTTTGTAATTTGAATCAACGAGGCTATTTAAAATTGAGCTTTGATTCTACGCAATTGAGTGCAGATTGGCTGTTTTTAACAGATATTCATTCACAGGAGTATCAAGTTGATCAATTAAGATTGCACTCGACAACGTATGATACCAATTTGAATATAATTAAAGTAATGCAGCAAGCAAGTTGATCGTAGCGCTACATGATGCTATCGATATATTTTTCAATATCGGTATGCTTGTAGCGCATACACAATTTGTTTTCATAGTTCATCAAATGAACATAAAGTTGCGCATTTTTTTGTTTTTGTTCAATCAATAATTGATGCTGCTTTGAGTTTTTGGATGAAAAGATTAGTTTTAAGTAAAGCTTGAAATTTTGTTTATAACTCCAGAAAGCCACTCTGCGAATTTCTTGAATATAGTAATAGTTTTCTTTAGAAGTGTTTTCTCGGAATAAATTCTCTTTATAAAATTTAACGAAACCAAAATTCATAGCGAAATAAAACAAAATTCCCTGTAAGAACCAACTTTCCATAAAAGCGATATTTAAACTTTGTAAAAGAATGAGGATGGTCAGTTTGAATGGGGTATTTTTAAGTTGCTGGTAAGTTGAGATACTACTGTGCTTGATCTGTTTGAGGATGATTGGCGTAATCAGCATAAAAAATAACATGATACACAAAACAGCACTCCCACCAGATTGAAAGCCTTCTAAAAAAACAAGGTGTTGTTTAAGCAAAAGGGTTAACAAATATGAGCAAGGAAGGAAAATCATTAATGCAAGTGCAAGCGGGATCAGTTCTTTACGCTCATCTAGAATCCCTTTGGTCTTTAACTGACTATAGAGCAAGAAGTTTTTTTTAAACGCTTGAGGATATTGTTGTTTTAGTTCTTGAAGATATTGAGCAACTTGCTTATTTTGATTCATTTGAATATGAAATTCTGAAGATGAGTGATTATAGCAGATGAGTTTAAAGAAAATGCAGACATAAAAAAACCAGCTTACGCTGGGTTCTTTATTTACACCATTATTCTGTATTGGAAGAATGGTGCCCGAGGCCAGACTCGAACTGGCACGCTTTGTGGGCGGGGGATTTTAAATCCCCTGTGTCTACCGATTTCACCACTCGGGCTTAACAAGATGGAGGCGGAGGTCGGAATCGAACCGGCGTACACGGAGTTGCAGTCCGCTGCATGACCACTCTGCCACCCCGCCATGTCTTGTTGATGCGTATATTAACAAGCTCTGAAAAAAAAACAATAGTGCTTTTATTCGTATGTGCAGAAAAACAGCATATAACGGAAATTATTTAAAATATTCATGTAGAATGTGCGAAATTGATTCATATCAACACTTGGGAGATGTGCCGTGGCATTAGTTTTAGATGGTCGTGCATTGGCAAAACAAATTGAGGCTGATTTGTTAACTCGCGTAGAAGCGTTAAAAGCAAAATCAGGACGTACTCCAATTCTTGCGACGATTTTAGTAGGTGACGATGGTGCATCTGCAACTTATGTGCGTATGAAGGGTAATGCATGCCGCCGTGTTGGTATGGATTCACTTAAAGTTGAACTACCAAAAGAAACGACGACAGAACAATTGCTTGCTGAAATTGAAAAACTCAATGCAAATCCTGATGTTCACGGTATTCTTTTACAACATCCAGTACCAGCGCAAATTGATGAGCGAGCGTGTTTTGATGCGATCTCACTTGAAAAAGATGTGGATGGTGTTACTTGCCTTGGTTATGGTCGTATGGCAATGGGTGAAGCGGCTTACGGTTCTGCGACACCTGCAGGTATTATGACGATTCTGAAAGAAAACAACATCGAAATCGCAGGTAAGCATGCGGTTGTTGTAGGTCGTTCTGCAATTTTGGGTAAACCAATGGCAGCTATGCTTCTCGAGGCGAATGCTACTGTAACGATTTGTCACTCTCGAACACAAGACCTTGCTAGCTTTGTGAAGCAAGCGGATATCATTGTGGGTGCAGTGGGTAAAGCTGAATTGATTCAAAAAGATTGGATTAAACCTGGTGCAGTAGTTGTTGATGCTGGTTTCCATCCACGTGATGGCGGTGGTGTGGGCGATATTCAACTTGTTGGTATTGAAGATATTGCTTCAGCTTACACACCAGTACCGGGTGGTGTAGGTCCAATGACAATCACAACGTTGATTCGTCAAACAGTTGAAGCAGCTGAAAAAGCTTTAGGTTAATATTATCTCCCTCTCTTGCGCCGTATACGGCTCAGGGAGAGGTTCGGGGTGAGGGTATTGAGTTAGATAAATCCTCTCCCTAACCCTCTCCTTTAAAAAAGGAGGGGGAACTCTCTTTATTAATTTAGGTTTCGTATTTGAAACTCAAATTTTGCATATTTAAAAATAAAATCCAATGAGCTGTACTTTCCAATTTCCTAAAGCGCCTGAACATTTACTCAAAGCCTTACATGATGTGATTCCACATTGTGAACTTCATGCACAGCAATTGCCTGATACACCAATTTCACTTTGGCTCATTCCACCCGTTTTTCCAACCGATAAGCTAGATGATGAAGTTACTCGCCGTATTTGGAATGATACGCCATATTGGATTTTCTGTTGGGCATCAGGTTTAGCAATGGCACAATGGTTATTGGCTGAACCGCATCATGTGAAAGACAAAGTGGTTTTAGACTTTGGCGCAGGTTCAGGCGTAGTCGCGATTGCAGCGAAAATGGCAGGGGCAAAGCGTGTCATTTGCTGTGATATCGACCAAGTTAGTTTGGATGCGTGTCGTGCCAATGCTGAATTGAATGATGTTGAGCTTGAATATTTGGATGACTTATATAAAGCTGAGCAGGTTGATATCTTGTTGGCGGCTGATGTGTTGTATGACCAGTGCAATCGTTTCTTCTTAGATGAGTTTTTAAAATTTGCACCTGAGGTGTGGGTGGCGGATAGTCGTGTAAAAAACTTTAGTCATCCGAAGTATGAAAAGCTTGATGAACGCAGTGCAACGACATGGCCAGACTTGGATGAATCACCTGAATTTAGAAATGTCAGTTTTTATAAGACACTCAATGAAGTACATTGAGTGTCCTAAGTTTAGAGTGTGCAGTTAAAGCGAACGACTTGTAAGAGGCTAGGCTTAGTTTCTAAAGAAAGACGTGTATTGTAGTCTTCATTGCTGTATAGGCTTTGAGTGTTTGAGAGTCCGAATGATGTTCGTGATTGACCAATTTGAACCTGTTGAGTTTCTTGAGTTTTATAATTGGGATTAGCAATTTCATTTACACTCAAAATGGTGGTTTTATACTGTTGAGTATGTCCTAAAACTTGTTGGCAAGTGCGTTGCAATTTGTGTTCATCAATATTTTGGTTGGCACGTGCAGAGAGGGTATACGAAATAGTGGCAAAATTTTCTGATTTGTTTTCAATTTGATATCCTGTAGCTCCATTGTGCTGTCGCGGAACAGATTGACAGGCTGTAAGCATAAGTACGATTAAACAAGAGCCAATCATTTCTATTTTTTTCATTATTTGATCCTAATAAGCTGTTTAAATCAGTATGCCATAAGTGTGACAACTTATTGGTACTAATAAACGTTACTAAATACACTTTATTCAGTTTGTTTGAAGTAAAAAAAAGGTCACCGAAGTGACCTTTTTTCTCATCATACTTAAGCAGATTTAACCGCTTCTAAAAGCTCAGCTTGACGTTTTTTCAACGCTTCTGGTAAACGATCACCAAGTTTGTTGAATAATTCAGTGTGGCTTTCGAGTTCTTTGATCCATTGCTCTTTGTCTTGAGAAGTCACAAGGTCAAATTGCTCTTTCGTAAAGTCTGAACCAGTCCAGTTCAACTGTTCGTAAGTTGGAACACGACCAATTGGAGTTTCAACAGCGTCAGCACGACCTTCACAGCGATCGATAATCCACTCAAGAACACGCATGTTTTGACCGAAACCAGGCCATACAAAGTTGCCTTCAGCATCACGACGGAACCAGTTCACGTTGTAAATACCAGGAAGCTTGTTACCAGCAGCTGCAGCTTTCTCGCCAACTTTCTCACCCATTTCTAACCAATGTGTGAAGTAGTCAGCCATGTTGTAGCCAGCAAATGGAAGCATCGCAAATGGATCGCGACGAACAATACCTTGTTGACCAACAGCAGCAGCAGTTGTTTCAGAACCCATCGTTGCAGCTTTATAAACACCGTCAACCCAGTCAAATGCTTCTGAAATTAGAGGCACTGTGTCCGCACGGCGACCACCAAAGATGAACGCAGAGATTGGAACACCTGCTGGATTTTCCCAGTCAGCATCAATAGAAGGGCATTGACCAGCTGAAACTGTGAAACGCGCATTTGGATGAGCTGCTTTTTCTTCACCAGTATGTGGTTGACCTTTCCAGTTCGTTAGGTTGGCAGGTGCTTCTTTAGAAAGACCTTCCCACCATACTTCACCGTTGTCAGTCACGGCAACGTTTGTATAGATCACGTCTTTATGAAGCGTAGCCATACAGTTCGGGTTCGTCTTTGTATTTGTGCCAGGAGCTACACCGAAGAAACCTGCTTCAGGATTGATTGCATATAAGCGACCATCTTCACCTGGTTTGATCCAAGCAATATCGTCACCTACAGTTTCAATCTTCCAACCTTCATAACCTGTTGGTGGAATTAACATTGCAAAGTTTGTTTTACCACAAGCAGATGGGAATGCAGCTGCGATGTAGTGTTTTTCACCTTGTGGATTTGTCACACCAAGGATGAGCATGTGTTCAGCTAACCAGCCTTGCTGACGACCCATGAATGATGCGATACGTAATGCTAAGCATTTTTTACCAAGCAATGCGTTACCACCATAACCAGAACCAAATGACCAAATTTCACGAGTTTCTGGATAATGAACGATGTATTTTTCTTTGTTGCAAGGCCAAGCAACGTCTTTTTGACCTTCTTCCAATGGTGCACCTACAGTGTGTACACATGGAACAAATTCGCCATCAGTGCCTAGAACGTCATAAACAGCTTTACCCATGCGAGCCATTTTAGACATGCTGACTGCAACATAAGGAGAGTCAGTAAGTTCGATACCAATGTGAGCAATATGAGAACCTAAAGGTCCCATAGAGAAAGGTACAACGTACAAAGTACGACCTTTCATAGAACCGTCAAATAAACCGTTTAATTTTTCACGCATAACCGCTGGAGCTTCCCAGTTGTTAGTTGCGCCAGCATCTTCTTTGTTTTCAGAGCAGATAAAAGTACGGTCTTCAACACGAGCAACGTCAGAAGGATCAGAGTTTGCAAGATATGAACCAGGGTGCTTTTCTTGGTTAAGCGCTTGCATTGTGCCGTTAGCGATCATCAAGTCGATATAACGTTGATATTCTTCTGCGCTACCGTCACACCATTCAATTTTTGCTGGTTTTGTTAGTTTAGCAATCTCTTCCACCCAAGCAATAAGCTTAGGGTGACGAACGAATTCTGGTGCGTTCACTTGGGTCATGGTGAGGCCTATATCAAAAGTGTACAATGTGGTGTACAAATAATATCTAGATGCTGGTTTGCAGACTCTAGATTCAGTATGAAAAAAAAGTGGCTGTATTAAAGCATATTTTCTTAAAAAAAATAAGACCAAAGGCTTAAATAGTGCTTAAGACTTGTTTGGTGTTAAGTTTATGTAATTATTTGATATTTTTTTAAAAAATGAGTAATTTCTTATTCATTTTTAAATTTTATGTTTGGTATTTGTAGTTAAAATATTTATTTAAAATAAAAACTTAATTAAATTATGAGATCAATTCTCATCATCGAAAAATTAAATGAACATCATTTAAAAATTACATAAATTGGCTTTTAATTGAGTAGTAAATAGACGAAATTTTAAAGTAATTCAATTTTTAAAGCCATAAAATGAATTCAATGCTTAAGCCTTTGTCTATGATTTTTAATGAAAAATCTGGATTCCATGCCACCAATAATGATCAAATTTATGAGCAACTCATGCATTACTGGACAGATCTAGGTTTTGAAATACAAGTTTTTGATATTGCATCAGAAATGAGTGTTCAAGCACTCATTGAAAAAGTTCATCTTCGACATTTAAATCACGATAATCAGGGGGTGATTGTGGTTGCTGGCGGGGATGGAACGTTAAATTCTGTGGCTAATTATTTATTACATCAAACCATCCCTTTGGTAATTTTACCTTTAGGGACATTCAATTATGTTGCACGGGTTTTGAATATTCCTTTAGATATTCTCGAAGCTGCAAAACTGGTGGTTGAAGGTAAGCCTAAAGCGGTACATGTGGCAAAAATTAATGATGCCATTTATCTAAATAATGCGAGTTTGGGTCTTTATCCATTGTTTATTAAAAAAAGAGAGTTATATAACCAAAAACTAGGGCGTCTACCATTACATGCCTATACTTCTGGCTTAGATGTGTTGATTCGTGATCGTAAAGAATTAAAGTTAGAAATTGAGGTGGATGGTGTGAATTATGCAGTTAAAACTCCTTTATTATTTTTAGGCAATAACCAACTTCAATTAAAAGAAATGAACCTCAATATCGCTAAAACGGCAGAAGAGGGTCGGGTTGCGGGAGTTGTACTTGCTCGCACGGATAAGCTGAGTATTTTTAAAACACTCATCCAACTCATTCGTGGAAAATTAGATCAGGCAGCAGACGTATATAGTTTTAGTGCGGATCATGTGCGAATACGTTCTCATCAAAAAAAAATGACAGTAGCAATCGATGGAGAAATTATTCAACTGGATTCACCATTAGATATTCATGTTGAAAGAAATGCACTGACCTTAATGGTGCCACAATGATTTTACATTTGTCTGATTTGCATTTTGGAACTGAGCAACAAGACTGTTTAGATGCAATTGCTCACTTTGTTGCAGAACATTTGATCGAAGCTGTTGTGGTCAGTGGTGATCTCACTCAAAGGGCAAGATTTTCACAGTTTTATCACTGCAAAAAATTTCTAGAAGAACTTAATGTTCCTTATATTGTGATTCCGGGTAATCACGATATTCCTTTGTTTCATTTATGGCGCAGATTTTTAAGTCCGTTTCATCGGTATAAGTTGTTTTTTGGTGAAATGGAACAGACCTTAGAAACTGAGCATTTTTATATTATAGGAATCAATACAATTCATCCTAAGTACCATACGAAAGGTCGTATTACTGAGTTTCAAATTCAGGAAATTGATCAAAAAATGAAATTGGCTCCTCAAGATAAATTAAAAATTCTGCTTACGCATCAACCTTTCTATAGTGGTGATCACGGTATAAATATGTCTAAAGATCGTCCTAAAAATACTGAAAAAGCCCTAAAGACATGGGCAAGCTCAGGGTTGAATGCAATTCTACATGGTCATTTACATGTATCTGCTGTTTATGATCTGAATAAGATTTTCCAACTTAATGCTCAGCATCCAATATTGGATATTCATGCAGGTACCGCTACGTCACATCGTTTACATCATGACTTTTCTAATAGTTTTAATCTAATTGATGAAAAACTGAAGGTGCGTGAATATCGCTTTGATTCGAGATTCAAGAAATTTTATTTAGTTGCAAATCGGAATGAAGGCTAAATTATCGAAATGCCTAAAAAAAATACAAAAAATTAAATTTTTTTTCATTTTCCCCTTGAAGCAATTTTTTCCATCCCCACAAAAGTGACATCAAATAATTTTGGTGGTGATCTAAGGAAATTAAGATCACGACTATTAATCAAAAGACTTAGTCTGATGGAGTATTTTTATGAGCAACATTCGTCCATTACATGACCGTGTAGTAATTCGTCGTGTTGAAGAAGAAACAAAAACAGCTGGCGGCATTTTATTGCCAGGTTCTGCTGCAGAAAAGCCTGCTCAAGGTGAAATTATTGCAGTTGGTAATGGTCAGATCACTGACAATGGCGTTCGCGCTTTAGATGTAAAAGTAGGTGACAAGGTATTGTTTGGTACTTATGCAGGAACAACTGTGAAAGTAGATGGCGAAGAACTATTAATCATGAAAGAGTCAGATATTTTAGCTGTTTTAGAAGGCTAATTGATTCTTTTTAATACTACTCATTTAATCAATCAGATTTAGTAATTTTAATAATATTCGGAGTCAAATATGTCAGCTAAAGACGTTAAGTTTGGTGATTCAGCTCGCACAAAAATGATCGCAGGTGTGAATATCCTTGCAGATGCGGTTAAAGTTACACTTGGTCCTAAAGGCCGTAACGTTGTTATCGATCGTTCATTCGGTGCGCCACACATCACTAAAGATGGTGTTTCTGTAGCGAAAGAAATCACATTAAAAGACAAGTTTGAAAACATGGGTGCTCAACTTGTTCGTGAAGTTTCTTCTAAAACAAATGACATCGCAGGTGACGGTACTACAACGGCAACTGTTTTGGCTCAAGCAATTTTGAACGAAGGGATCAAGTCAGTAACTGCGGGTATGAACCCAATGGACTTGAAACGCGGTATTGATATTGCAGTTAAAGCTGTTGTTGCAGATATTAAAGCAACGGCTAAACCAGCATCTGATTCGAAAGCGATTGAACAAGTTGGTTCGATTTCTGCGAACTCTGATACGACCGTTGGTTCACTGATCGCTCAAGCGATGGAAAAAGTGGGTAAAGAAGGTGTAATCACTGTTGAAGAAGGTTCAGGCTTTGAAGATTCTCTAGATGTTGTAGAGGGTATGCAGTTTGACCGTGGTTATATTTCTCCATACTTCGCAAACAAACAAGATACATTGACTGCTGAATTGGAAAACCCATTTATCCTTCTTGTTGATAAGAAAGTAAGCAACATCCGTGAGTTGATTACTGTTCTTGAGGCAGTTGCGAAAACAGGTAAACCACTTCTAATCATCGCTGAAGATGTTGAAGGTGAAGCACTTGCAACGCTTGTTGTAAACAACATGCGTGGCATCATCAAAGTATGTGCTGTTAAAGCACCAGGCTTCGGTGATCGTCGTAAAGCAATGCTTCAAGATATCGCGATCTTAACTGGTGGTACTGTGATTTCTGAAGAAATCGGTATGCAGTTAGATCAAACAACACTTGAACATTTAGGTACTGCACACAAAGTAACTGTATCTAAAGAAAACACAGTGATTGTTGATGGTGCAGGCGATGCGAATCAAATTGCTGAGCGTGTTCAACAAATTCGTGCGCAAATTGAGGAATCAACTTCAGAATACGACAAAGAAAAACTTCAAGAGCGTGTTGCTAAATTAGCAGGCGGTGTAGCAGTGATCAAAATCGGTGCTGCAACTGAAGTTGAAATGAAAGAGAAGAAAGATCGTGTAGACGATGCTCTTCATGCAACTCGTGCTGCTGTTGAAGAAGGTGTTGTTGCGGGTGGTGGTGTTGCATTAGTACGTGCAGCTAAAGCACTTGACGGTGTAACGGGTATTAACGATGATCAAAACGTAGGTATCAACATCCTTCGTCGTGCGATTGAAGCGCCACTTCGTCAAATCGTATCTAACGCAGGTGATGAACCATCTGTAGTGATTAATGCAGTTAAAAATGGCGAAGGCAACTTCGGTTATAACGCTGCGACTGGTGAATACGGCGATATGCTAGAGATGGGTATCCTTGATCCAGCGAAAGTTACTCGTTCTGCACTTGAGCATGCTGCGTCTGTTGCGGGCTTAATGTTAACAACTGAGTGCATGATTACAGAGATCCCAGAAGATAAACCAGCTATGCCTGACATGGGCGGTATGGGTGGTATGGGCGGTATGATGTAATTCATCCCACAGCCTAAAAAATCCCCGCTTTAAGCGGGGATTTTTTTGTCATCTGTCTGATAAATATTTGAATACTATTGTAAATATTGAATAAAAGCCTAGTAGAGCGCTAATCTAATGGAACATTAACACCATGATTGGGGGTGATGATGTTAACTGTTCAAGAAAATCAAATCATAGAAGAAATTTATGAGGCTGCCTTAAAGCCACATCACTGGGAAAATGTTTTAAAACAGGTCGTGGAATTTACACAGAGTTCAACGGCGATCTTTACTTACTTTGATCAGCTTCGGCCCGAACAAAATTTTATTTACACCATTAATATCCCGATTGATGGAATTCAAAATTATCAAACGTATAACTTAGATGTCGTAGACATGCGTATTCACGGTCAGTTAATGAATACCTATGGATTAGAGCATGCCTATCAAATTGATTGTCGATCATATGCTGAAACAGATAATGAGGATTTGAAGAACTTTTATGAATATTGTTTAGTTCCTTCAAACATCTGTTATCTCAGTGGGGTATTGTTAGAGTATGGAAAATATAAATGGGGCGTGCTTGCGGTACATCGACCATCAGATGAAGCTGCTTATGATACTGCTGAATTACAAAGTTTAGAAAGACTCGCAAAACACTTTAGAAGAGCGATTCAAATTCATCGACAAATTAAGCTTCTTCAAAATGATAGAAGTAATTACACCGAAATTTTAGATAAGTTGAATGTGGGTGTGCTCGTCGTTCAATCTAATCTAGAAGTGAGATTTGTGAATCAGTATGCGAAGGATTGTTTGAATGATACGAGTATGATTGAAATAGATTTGCATAACAGATTAAAAATAATCGAGCCTTATAATGCTCAATTAAAAAAATTGGTGCAGAGCACATTCAAAAAGAATGAGTATTATTCATTAGAGAGGCATGATCAAGAAGAAGTTGGGGGTGCAATGCAGTTATATAGCGATCCACATCAATCTGCTTACTTAATCACAGTCTCACCACTTAAGGTGCTGTCAGATTCAATGATCTTAGACAATAATCAAGTTGCATTATTCTTATCAAAAATGCAGGATCGAAAACGCTTGTCTAAAATATTACTGAAGTCAACATTCCAACTGACAGCTCGAGAAATTGAAATTTGTCAGCATTTTATGGACGATCAGCATCTTGAAAATATTGCTTTGAAATGTGGGATTACGCTGAGTTCACTGCGGACATATCTGAAAACGATTTATCAGAAGTTAGGATGCTCCTCACAAGCTGAAATGATGCGGATTTTGATCGAATTTATTGATGCTTTTCAGCATATTGAATAATCCCCCTTTAACGAAGATGTTGAAGGGGGATAAAATTAATTCATTCTGGTCAGTGTAAATGTGCCTTCATCTGCTACGGTAAAGCTTAAACTTTGAGTAGAAATTTGTAATGGTAAGCCTAAATGCGCGTCTGTATTGGATAATCCAGCACAACCATTTGTATCAATGCTGAGGGGCGTGGTAACAAAGAGCTTGTTGTCGCGTAATTGATAACGACCATACTCAATACCAGGGCCACCACAAGGTCCGTCATATGGATCTGGTTGATCATCGCCAACAGCATCAACCATAATAAAAGTGTTATTAGAATTAAATACGAAAATTTGTTTACCACTTGAGGACTGCCATGCGCCTACAATTCCACTATTATTTCGAGGAACTCGCGTAAACTCTGCACTTTCATCAGGATTTTCAGCTTCAGAAATCTTAAGTATAGAACCATCAAAAGATAGTTTCATTGAACGCGATTCCCCATGATCGAGAAGTCCCCAATCTTCATTGGTATCAATCACAGGCGTAGTAATATTTATTGAAGAAGCGTATAAACTTCCACTTAGGGCATCTAGATTTATTTTGGCGTATTCCATGCCATTTGAAGAACTATTAGGCTCGTTCGGGATTGGTTCACCGAGCATATATTCGCCATTCTCTCCAATAAATAACACAATTTCAGACTCATCATTTTTTGCATACCATACGCCTTGAATATCTTTGAGCAGTGAGCTGCTAAAATGTTCTTTAGCTTGCTCTTCACTGACTACTATATTGGAGGCAATTTCAGGAATATTGATAATTTGACCTTGAAGTCGCTCTCTAAAATCACTTGTCGCATTGCTGAAATCAATCGATGTTGGCGAGAAATTTGAAACATCATCTGGGATTTGTATGGTCTCTTTATCCTCATCGATATCCAATGATTGTAAAAAAATCAGTAGATTGATAATTCTCTTGTTACGTTCATCTGCATTTAAATCTTCATTCACGAGTTCATTTGGTGTCACACGAGCTAAACCTTGTACGGTACCAATTTCGATATCACCAATTTTAAATGTAATGACATCTCCATCTCGATATTCAAACTCCCCATTTGCATTGGTCTTCTTCGCATTGTCATTATTGCCATTCACGATATATGTCGCACCTGCTACTGGGCTGTCAGTCAGTATTCCTATTTTAATCTGATCATCATTTTTTGCGGATTTATCCGAACCACCACAAGCTGCTAAACAGGTACTGAGCGCCAGTGTTAGAAGAGCTTTTTTCATCATTTCCCCCAAATCATTCGTATTGTTGTACCTCGAATATAGTTTTAAAAAATTGAATATGACTATCCTCAAATTGGGAGGGGGTGATGGCATTAATGCTGCGTAATTTTAGAAATTTTTTACTTTTGAGAAATTGCGCATATTTTTTTTTGAAAGATCAGATAAGCGGTTCATAGGTGAGGGCTTCATATTTTCTTCTTAATTCGATCAATGTTGATCGTTTCTGTTATTAGTTCTTGTTTTTTTATTCATAGTCACTGAATATCAATTAAATTTTTATATATTTTAATGAAAACACTTTCTAGAATTCTTTTGACGGCTTAACGACTATGTTATCTAAGTTCTTTATTGAACGACCTATTTTTGCTGGCGTACTTGCGATTATTGTCATGGCAATTGGTATATTTGCGGTGATGAGCTTACCGGTAGAACGCTATCCTGATATTGCTCCGCCAAGAATTACTGTATCAGCAACTTACACAGGAGCTGATGCCGAAACAGTTGAGGAAAGTGTCACACAGGTCATAGAACAACAAATTAAAGGAATTGATAACTTACTTTATTTTAGCTCTACCAGTAATGCATCTGGGAATAGTCGAATTAGTTTAAGTTTTGAAAACGGAACTGATCCAGACACAGCACAAGTCCAAGTTCAAAATAGCATTAATGGGGTGATCAATCGTTTGCCTGAAGACGTGCAGCGTCAAGGGGTCAATGTCTATAAATCCTTAGGTGACACCTTTATGGTGGTGGGGTTATATGACACTACGAACCAAAGTAATAATATTGCGTTGTCAGATTATTTGGCTGATCACATTGAACCAGAAATTGCGCGTGTAGAAGGTGTTGGTGAGGTTGATGTCTTTGGTTCTCAATATGCCATGCGTATTTGGCTAGATCCGAACTTATTGAAACAATATCAGTTGATGCCTAGTGATATTCGTGCCGCAATTGAAGCACAAAATACACAAGTTGCTGCAGGTGGAATCGGAGATTTACCGACAGTAGCAGACCAGTATCTTAATGCAAAAGTTACCGCTGGATCACGACTAAGAACAGTCGATGAATTTAAAAATATCATTGTCAAAGCGACCCCTGATGGAAGTTTTATTTATTTAAAAGATGTAGCACGCATTGAGTTAGGTGCTGAAAATTATCAAGCTTTTAATACCATTAATGGATCACCTTCAGCAGGCTTGGCTGTTTCAATGTCATCTGGTGCAAATGCTCTTGCAACCTCAGCTAAAATTAAAGAAGTACTTGAGGACATTAAGAAAAAACTTCCTGAAGGCTATCAAATTGTCTACCCACGAGATAACACGCCGTTTGTTCAAGAGTCCATTAAAGAAGTTGTAAAGACCTTAGTTGAAGCCATTATCTTGGTCGTGTTGGTCATGTTTATCTTTTTACAAAGCTGGCGCGCAACACTTATTCCAACGGTCACGGTTCCAATTGTTATTTTGGGCACTTTCGCCGTCTTATTTGCGCTCGGAATGACCATCAATACATTGACACTTTTTGCATTAGTTCTTGCGATTGGATTACTTGTAGATGATGCAATTGTGGTGGTCGAAAATGTCGAACGTTTGATGCATGAAAAGGGGCTATCTGCAAAGCAAGCGTCTATCTTATCTATGCAAGAGATGACGGGGGCTTTAATTGGAATTACAGTGGTGCTAACTGCAGTATTTATTCCGATGGCTTTTTTTACAGGATCGACAGGAGTTATATACCGTCAGTTTTCAATTACCTTGATTGCAGCCATGTCACTGTCATTGTTGGTCGCGTTAATTCTCACACCAGCATTGTGTGCGATTATTCTTAAACCTAAACAACAAGAAGCAAAATGGGCGACATGGTTTAATACAAAAATGGAATCATTACGATTGCATTATCTAAAGTGGGTTGAAAAAAGCCTGTCACTAAAATGGATCGTTTTAACCAGTTTTTCTGGGTTAATTGTGATTTTTGCTTTGTTTTATAAGTCGCTTCCAACCAGCTTTATTCCAAGTGAAGATCAAGGTTTTATCAGTGTCCAATTCAGTTTACCTGAAGGCGCACCTATGACAGAAAGTCAGCTTGTTGGTGAAAGTATTCGAGAGTATTTTCTTGAACAAGAAAAACAGAATGTTAGGTTGGTTCAAATTCGTTATGGACGAAATTTTTCAGGAACGGGTCAAAATTTAGGAACAGGATTTGTAGCATTACATCATTGGGATGATCGTCCAGGTGAGGCAAACTCTGCACAATCCATTCGTGAACGAGCGATGGAGTTCTTTAGAAAAGACAGTCGCGCTCGGATTATGGTGAGTTTGCCAGGTTCTGTAAGTGGTCTTGGCGATACAAACGGCATCGAGTTTTGGCTGCAAGATTTAAATGGACAAGGACGACAGTATTTAGAAGATCAATTTCAAGCGCTAGAACGACAGGCAATCAACTTCACGACTTTTGAAAATTTGGGCAAACGCTCTAATCCAGATAAAGCCAAATTGAAAGTGAATATCAATCAAAAATTAGTGATGGCGAATGGTCTTTCACAATCTGCGATTAATAGCACTTTGGCTGCAGCTTGGGGTGGTTCTTATGTGAACGACTTTATTGATCGCGGACGTATTAAACGCGTCATGATGCAGGGGGATGCCGAGTATCGTTCAAAGCCTGAAGATCTCAATTTGTGGTCTGTACGAAATAATCAAAATCAAATGATTTCATTTGGTAATTTTGCCACTGTGGATTGGGATGGAGGCCCTGATGTGGTGACTCGTTTCCAAGGTTATTCCGCGCTACAAATGGAAGCAGACACTGCAAAAAATGTGAGCAGTGGTGCTGCAATGCGTGATATCAAGTCTATGGTTGATCAATTGGACGGGGTTGGGCTAGCGTGGAGTGGATTATCGTTTCAAGAGCAACAATCGAGTACACAAGCCATTTGGCTTTATCTCATCTCTGTTGGCTTTATCTTTCTATGTTTAGCTGCCTTATATGAAAGTTGGTCGATACCTTCTGTTGTGATTGCTGCTATTCCATTGGGTATTGGCGGTAATATTATTTTTAGTTGGTTGGTCGGATTTCCAAACGATATTTACTTCCAAATTGCGTTACTTACGACGATTGGGTTGTCATGTAAAAATGCCATCTTAATTGTTGAATTTGCGGCAATGGCTCAGGAGCGTGGAGCTAACGCGATTGCTGCTGCTTTACAAGGTGCAAGTTTGCGCTTACGTCCAATTTTAATGACCTCGCTTGCTTTTGGTGCAGGGGTTATACCTTTGGTATTTGCTTCAGGTGCGGGTGCTGCCAGTCGTCAAGAAATTGGTGTCAGTGTCCTTGGTGGGGTAATTTTCGGCACAATTTTAGTTCTAGCCTTTATTCCCTTTATGTTTGTTATCGTTCGGAATATTTTTAAATATAAATCAAAATCAGCATCTGAAACTTAATGTGGTATCCGCAGTATAAAGAGTATGGTACTGCGGTTGATTTAATCCATTTTTAAATATCAGTTTTTGACAAGATCAATACGCACTAACATTTTCAATTAGTGTTAGCATGCCTTGCGTAATTCTAAACGATAATAAATGAAGCGATTATGGATCAAATTAAACAAGATCATAAAATTGAAGCATTACAACAAGCATTGATCAATTCTGATGTCGCTCAGATTGATCATATTGCGGATACGATTAATCCTGCAGATTTGGCTTTGTATTTACAGCAATTAGAAATTGATCAACAAATACAACTTATCCACCATTTAGAAAACGCAGCATATGTATTTGAGTTTTTGCCACTCAATCATCAAGTACAGTTGGTTAAAAAAATGGACGGTAAAAGTACAGTCCAGTTAATTCGTTCAATGCATTCAGATGCTCGAACTGATTTGTACAAAGCTTTACCGGATCAAATAAAAACATTTGTTTTTGCGAATTTAGATCGAGAAACAAAGCAGCAAGTTCAATCTTTGGCACTGTATGCTGAGGAAACGGCTGGTGCGATCATGACATCTGATTATGTCACTTTGCCATCAGACATCTCAATGCAACAAGCTTTAGAGATTTTGCGTCATTCCGCCAAAGATACTGAAACCTTATATCTGATCTATATTACCAATCAATTTCAGAAACTTGAGGGTGTAATTTCTCTTCGAGAAATTGTGCAAGCACCTTTGGATAAAACAGTCCAAGAAGTCATGACCACTGAGGTCATTTACGGACGGGTAGATGAGGATCAGGAATCAGTGGCAAAAAAATTAAGCCACTATGATTTTATCGCCTTACCCATTTTAGATCATGATGATCATCTACTCGGTATCGTCACTTATGATGATGCTATGGATGTATTCCAAGAAGAATTTACCGAGGACTTTTTGAAAAGTGGGGCGGTAGAGCTTAAAGAAAATATCAGTATTCGTTCAGCACCAATATTATTGTTATTTAGACAACGTGTTTTTTGGCTAGTGTTTCTGGTCTTTGGCAGCCTACTTTCGAGTATTGGGATCGCCCATTATGAAGACATCATTGCTGCGCATATTGTTTTGGTTTTCTTTTTACCGCTATTGGTTGGGAGTGGTGGTAACGCAGGCTCCCAATCTGCAACCTTGATGGTTCGAGCAATCGCAACTGGCGATGTAAAAGCCAAGGATTGGTTTGTGTTGCTTGGTCGTGAAGCGATGGTTGCTCTATGTTTGGGTACAACGATGGCTGCAGCTGTTTCAATTCTTGGCTATATCCGTGGAGATATGATGGTCGCTTTAGTGCTTGCGATCAGTATGATGGGTATTGTCATGATGGGCTGTCTGATCGGGATGAGTTTACCATTTGTACTCAATAAACTAGGACTCGATCCCGCAAGCGCATCTGCACCCTTGGTCACTTCAATATGTGATGCAACTGGTGTATTGGTCTATTTATTTATTGCTTCACAACTCTTATTCTAAGGCTATGACTGATGGAGTATCTTTGCAGGATGTTGCTTAAATGACAAATAAAAATAAATTAACCCAAGCTGAAGTCATCAAAATGGAACGCGATCTTGCCAAGTTCGCAAACATGATGGATTCCGTCGTAAGAATTCCATTCACTAAACAAGGGGTAGGGGCTGATGCAGCATTGAGTACGATTCCTGTGGCGGGTGACGTAGCTGGATTTGTACTTACGTGTTATGCAGTATTACAAGCTCGAAAAATCGGTGTGCCCCAATCTAAATTGAATGGCGTGCTTAAACTTGCTGTGATGGATGGTGTAGTAGGTTTAATCCCTGTTGCAGGTACACTCTTTGATGTGTTTATTCGACCGAGTCGCAAGGCTTTAGATGTGGTTCATGATCATATTCGTGAAGAGTATCAGATTCATTCAGACCATCATGTGGTACACCCATTTTTACATGAAAACTTAGAGCGTAAACAGCAGAACTCTGCCTTCTGGCGAAATCCTGTCGTGGCATGGATTTGGATTCATATTCCTGATTTACTGGGTCTTCTGTTTTTAATTATTTTTGGTGTTGCCTTATGGTTTGGTGTCACGTTCTTATGGCAATGGTTTCAATCTATTTAAAGTCTTATAGATTGAGTCCATTAAAAAAGCCTCCGTATGGAGGCTTTTTTTAGATGCCGATTAAGGACAATCAAGTTGTTGTAATGCTGCTACACGTTGCTCAATTGTTGGGTGTGTTTGGAAGAGTGCAGCAAGGCTGAATCCTTCTTCACGACCTGATGAAATTGAGAACGCTTTCATTTCTTTAGGCATTTGATCTGGCATTTCAGTTTCTGCTTGCAAGCGAAGTAATGCACTGATCATGGCTTGTTTACCTGCTAAACGCGCGCCAGCCTCATCAGCACGATATTCACGATAGCGAGAGAACCACATGACAATTGCCGAAGCAAGAATACCGAATACGATATCTAACACGATTGTAATGAGGAAATAGCTCCAGCCCGGTGCTTCACCTTCTTCTCGACCAAATACGTTGCGATCTACAAAGTCGCCGACGATACGCGCGAAGAACATCACAAACGCGTTGACTACACCTTGCACTAAAGCAAGGGTGACCATGTCACCATTTGCAACGTGACCAATTTCATGCGCCAACACTGCACGTAATTCATCTTTATTCATGCGTTCCAATAAGCCTGTTGAAACAGCGACTAAAGCATCGTTTTTGTTCCAACCAGTTGCGAAAGCATTTGATTGATAAGATGGGAAAATACCAACTTCTGGCATTTTAATACCAGCACGTTGAGAAAGTTGTGCCACTTCATTGAGTAACCATGCTTCCGCTTGGTTGCGTGGAGCATTGGGATCAATTAACTCTGTACCTGTGGTTTTCTTTGCAATCCACTTTGACATGAATAGGGAGATTAAAGAACCAACCATACCAAAGACAAAACAGATCACAAGTAAATTGCCAAGATTCAAGCCACCCGCGCCATGGTAACTACCGACACCGAAGAGTGACAAGATTATGCCAGCTACCACCAGTACCGCGAGGTTGGTCAGCAAAAACAAACCAATCCGCATCATCGAGAAAATCCTCTTATAAATAAAATTTAATAAGCTTTTTGAATTAAAAAACCTACGTCAAATATGCTTTCGAATAGGGAAAATTTCAAGAAAAAAATAAAAAATATAACGAAAAAAATTGAGATTAATTCGAAATATAGATCTTCGCTGATGCTGTGGCATTATTTGTAGAATATGAACCAGCTGGTGCGTCAGTAAAACTGCCATCAGCGGCCACAATAATTTGGCGAGGAGGTGACTTTGGTTTAGATGGTGCAGTCACTTGAGCTGATAAATTCTGATTGTTATAGCTCGGTGAACTTAACTTAGAAGATACCGATGCTGAATAACTATTGATTGGATTTGAGCCTACACCATTGGCGTATAAATTATTGTAACGACTGAGTACACGTCTGACATAGTCTTGAGTTTCACGAAAGGGCGGTATTCCACCATATTTAGCAACATTTCCTTCGCCAGCATTATAACCCGCTAATGCCAATTGCGTATTGCCATTAAAGCGTTTCAATAGCCAAGCCAAATATTTTGCACCAGCGAAAATATTTTGTTCAGGATCATATGCATTATTGACATTAAATCGTTGTGCAGTCGCAGGCATCAATTGCATAAGACCCTGAGCACCAACAGGGGAGCGTGCATGTATATTAAAACCAGACTCTGTGTGCATCACCGCTTTAATGAGTCCTTCAGAAATGCCGTGTCGTTGAGCTGCTTGGCGAATATAGCCATCAAAGGCATTTCGATTTTTACTATGGCTTGGGAGAACAGATGCTTCGTTGCTTCCCCAATTGCTGTAACTATGAATATTGCTATCTGGATAGTAGGTTTTCTTTTCAACTTTAAGATGGTTGTATTTGTTTTTGCGGTTGGTCAGTACGGTAGTGCCGTTTGAATCTTTCAGCTGATAGATTGTTTGACCTGCAGAAGCCTGTGGCGAGAATATTAGAAAATTCACACACCCAAATAACGCTATGACTTTTATTTTATTTGTAGTTTTCATCATTCGAACACTATTTTTGTCCCTAAATGATATGTGGGTGATTTTCTGCAATGGAGATGTCTCTCGACTATGTAATGTTTTTTAACAATTCGTTGTAAAAAAATCAAGTCTTAATTGTTGGCTTAATATCCAAAAAAATTATTTATTTTTATTTATAAACAACTGCTTGACACATATAAGTTATTGAATTTTAATAATATATAATAGTGGTTAAAAAATGATCAATCTAAGGGAAAGCACCATCTTATCTTGCCAAAACTTTGTCAACCCCTAAAAAGTCCACAATTTTATCCACAGGTTTTGTGGAAAACTGTGGAAAAGTCCAAAAGATAAGCAATTCGACTAAAAAATGAACCCAAGCGTCCATTTTAGATGTGTGAATAAGACAGTGTTATGAAAAAATAAAAATTAGATGTAAAAAACAGATTCTTTAGATGCGATTAAGCACTGAATCGGCTAAAATTGCGCAGTATTTTTTTTATGGTTAATGTCGTCTATGTACTCGCCAGTTGAATCCAACCAAGGATTTAATTTTAAGCCAGAGCCACCTACAAGTTCTGCATATTATCGTTTATTAAAAAAACTTCGTCGTCAAGTAGGTCATGCAATCCGTGACTACAAAATGATTGAGGATGGCGATAAGGTCATGGTATGTATTTCAGGTGGTAAAGATAGCTATACCATGCTGGACATTCTCCTGCAGTTTAAACGCATAGCACCAATCAATTTTGATGTTGTGGCTGTGAATCTTGATCAGAAACAACCAGGGTTCCCTGAGGATGTATTACCCCGTTATTTAGAAGAAAATAACATTCCGTACTACATCTTAGAAAAAGATACATATAGCATTACCAAAAAGCTTACACCTGAAGGTAAAACCTATTGTGCAGTGTGCTCACGCTTGCGCCGTGGTTCTTTATATGGTTTTGCTCAAGAAATTGGCGCGACCAAAGTTGCTTTAGGTCATCATCGTGATGATATTATGGCAACGTTCTTCTTGAACCTATTCCATGGCGGTAGTTTAAAGGCGATGCCACCAAAACTACTTTCATCGGATAAAAAGAATATTTTGATTCGTCCTTTGGCGTATGTTGAAGAGAAAGACATCATCAAATACGCTGAAATGCGCAAATTCCCAATTATTCCATGTAACTTGTGTGGTTCGCAGGAAAACTTACAGCGCGCAATCATCAATGATATGTTGCGTGAATGGGATAAAGCTCATCCAAAACGTTTACACAGCATTTTTGGCGCGTTACAGAATGTCTCGCCATCGCAATTGGCTGACCGAGATCTTTTCGATTTTGAAGCCTTAGATGGACAACGTGAAGTTGATTTTGATGTAACTTGTTCAACAGCCGAAGGGGACACACCAAATAAGCGTATTAGCATGATCAATCTCGGTTTTGCTGCTGAGTAATTCGTCTTAATAAAAAAAAGCACTTTTCGAAGTGCTTTTTTTATTTCTTAGATTTTTACATTTTAATGAAGGTGTTGAGTCGATTTACAAAATGATGTTTTTTGTCACTTTAGGTCGTAGTACCGATACAAAAAATCATTGACAAACTTGTGAAAAAATAAAGATTTGATGATATTTAGGCGATTAGTTTTATTTACAAAAAAAATCGAACGCAGAGTACAAAAAAACGTATCGCATTTGGAAAATATCATGCTATAACTCTCTCAAGCGTAAAGCTTCTACATGTTGTTATCTTGGATAGGTAACGCAATAAATTGAATAAATACATCGAGGAAAGAACATGCCTGCATTTTTAACTGATGATTGGTTTGCAAACGTTGAGAAACTTACAGCTGAAGCTGGTGATTTGAACTTACCACCATCATTAGCAAATCTAGCATTGAATCTTGTAGTAACAGGTAGCGAAGGAACGACTGAATTAGCGCTTGATAGCGGTAAGATCCAAAAAGGCGCTTCTGCGAATGCTAAAACAACTTTAAACTTAGATGCGGATACTTTACGCAAAGTATTCTTAGAGTTTGACATGGCTGCTGCTATGCAAGCATTTATGACTGGTAAAATCAAAGTTCAAGGCGATATGTCTCAATTGATGGCTTTACAAACAGCGAAGCCAAGCCAAGAACAAAAAGATTTGTTCAAAAAAGTTTTAGAGCAAACTACTTAAGACTTTTTAAACAAAAAAAAGCTTACCTTTAGGTAAGCTTTTTTTTGTTAAATACTCACCAAACTTGGTGTCGTTTTAATATGTTCTAAATAAGCACGAATACGAGTGACGTATTGGATCGCTTGCTTATAACGCGTATTGTGCGATTGATTACGGTAAAGAAAATCATATACCTGTATCCAATCATTCGGATTTTTTCCTTGGGCTTTTAGGCGCTTCATAATCGCATCTGTGGCACCTGGCCCCATATTGTAAGCCACGAGGGCATACCAATAACGATCATGTTTAGGAATATAATCATATTTCGACATCATCAGATCAAAATACTTCGCACCACCTGCAATACTTTGAGCAGGATCAACACGATTCGACACGCCCATTGCTTTTGCTGTGTTGTTGGTGAGCATCATGATGCCACGCACACCTGTAGGAGACACAGAATTCGGTTTTAAGAACGACTCTTGATAGCCTATCGCAGCGAGGAAGTGCCAATCTAAGTCGTATGTTTGGGCTGACTTTTTAAAGCTAGCTTTATAAATTGGCATACGTGTTTTCAGATTGCGCTGAATAGTATCCCAATCATCTTGTTTAACCACGTTGCGGTTGTAGAAAGATGCCATTTGACGGATAGCACCATTTTGCTTGCTTTGACAAACAAAACCGCTGGCAGTATCTGTTAAAGGATCAGCAGCATTTTTAAAAACCCAATTGATTTCTGGATTAAGCCCATTTTTGCGTAAGCTTTCAAGGTCACCACATGATGCGGAAAAACCTGAAAGATTCTTTTGCTCAATGGTCATGATCGATGCTGTGGTCACCGCGAAATGAGCTTTACCTTGCTGCACCATTTTCAAAGCGGCTTCATTACTTTGAACCGTTTTAAAATCGAGTTTTACATTTAAGTTTTGAGCGTAACTGCTCACCAAGTCATAGCCAAAACCATGTCTGAAGTTACCGTCTTTAAAAACCACGGTGGGATTTGACACGGCCACCACTGTAAGCTTGTTCGAATTTACAATGGAGTTGTATTGGTTGTCGGTCTTTGTTGCATTTAATGCATGAAATGGGATAAATGCTGTAGCGAGGACCATCGCTTTAAACGAGAGAGAAGAAGTTAGTGAATTAAGGCAAAGCCTCGATCCAGTGTTTGAACTACTGCGCATGTTGTCTCCGCTACAAGTAATTTATGCCCAAAAAAAGCAAAAAGCAGTACCGCCTTAAACTTTTATTTAAAGTTGATAAATTCAATTAGGGTGGGCGTCATGAACGTCATTCAAAATGACATGTGTGGGTGGATAAAATATTGAAGAAAAGATCTTCGTACAAAAAGTAATCAAGATAAAACATGGGCGCATATTAATGGTCAATTTTACTCATGTCAAATTTTGTACAAAAAAAAATAAAAAACATGGTTTTAAGATATTGATAAATAAAAAGAAAAAACTTTATAAAATTTTTCCATGTAGAAATGCGGTATAAAATGTTGCAATGTGTCGCTATAACGTAAGCAAAATACTCATTTTATCGCCTATGAAATCGAATTTAATTACCCGAAGTGGGCATGACAAATTGGTCGCAGAACTACAATATTTATGGCATGAGGAACGACCTGAAATCACCAAAAAAGTGAACTGGGCTGCCAGTTTAGGTGATCGTTCAGAAAATGCAGATTATCAATACAATAAACAAATTTTACGAAAAATAGACCGTCGTGTTCGTTACCTCGGTAAACGACTTGAAGAGTTGCGGATTATCGATTTTTCTCCTGAACAAGAGGGCAAAGTATATTTTGGCGCTTGGGTAGACATCGAGAACGAGGAAGGACAACTAAAGACGATTCGGATTGTGGGTGTAGATGAAATCTATGATCATCATCCTCAACATATTTCAATAGATTCACCTATGGCACGTGCAATGTTAGGTAAGCAAGTAGATGATGAATTTGAGGTACATACACCCTTGGGGAAAAAAACATGGTTTATTAATTCAATTCGCTATGAAAAGCTCGAAAATTCAGCAAAATAGTAATTTCTGATTTAAAAATAGGCAGGCGAGCAAAATTTCTTAGAAAAGTGTTTGCCAATTTTAAAAAATATTTATATGATAGCCGCCATTGGAAGCGTGGCAGAGCGGTTTAATGCACCGGTCTTGAAAACCGACGAGGGTGTGAGTCCTCCGTGAGTTCGAATCTCACCGCTTCCGCCAAATTTTTAAAAAGCCACTAATCATTAGTGGCTTTTTTTATTTTTTCATATTCGTGCGATATTAAGACTGATATTTACTGTTTTATTTAATTTTTTGAGCAAGTCATAAAAAAACCACCCTAAGGTGGTTTCTCTACAGCGTTTAAGCCACTTTTTCTGGAAGATCGAACCAAATCACACGAGCATCTTCTGATGCTTCAATCTGCGCTGGATCAATAAATGCAATAGCATCTCCAGCATTCACAGTGTGCTCTGCGAATTGAATTGAACCACTAATCACATGTAGATAGCTGACATGTTGTGTTGCAACAACTTCAAGTGAATGACCTTTCTCCAAAACAGCTGTTTTAACCTCCGCATTTTGGCGAATATGCATGGGTGCTTGTTCTGTCGGTCCACAAATCAGATGCCATTTGTTCGGTTGTTCAGCAGGATCGAGTTGAATTTGTTGGTAATTCGGCTCTGCATTGCGCTGATTTGGAATAATCCAGATTTGCAGTAAATGAACTGTTTCATCACCTTGGTTGATTTCACTGTGTTGAATGCCTGTACCAGCACTCATCAGTTGCCATTCACCAGCTTTGATATCACCGTGGTTACCCATACTATCTTTATGTGTAATCGCTCCCTGTAATACACAGGTGAGAATTTCCATATTGTCGTGTGGATGTGTACCGAAACCTTGATGACCAGCAATTAGATCATCATTAATGACACGGAGAGCACTGATGCCCATGTGGTTAGGGTCATACCAGTTCCCAAATGAGAAGCTGTGTTTGGATTCTAACCAACCCATTTTTACATGACCACGTGATTCACTGCGATGTAAATAAGCATTCATGATGATGCTCCTTTCATTATTCTTAAACATGATGTTATTTTAATAGTTTAAAATGAATAAGATAGTGGATTAGGACAACGTATCGTTCTAATTTTGAAACATAAAAAGGATAAAAAAGCCTGCTTGAAGCAGGCTTTTTAAAATTAGACTATTCTAAGAATTTTACTGTAACGCCAGAACGAACTTTATTACCCAAATCATTCGCATCCCAGTTGGTTAAGCGGATACAACCGTGTGAAGCTGTCTTTGAAATACTTGATGGATTAGGTGTGCCGTGAATACCGAACGATTTTTTGCTTAAACCGATCCAGATATTACCTACAGGGCCATTAGGACCAGGTGGTAATGAAAGTGGCTTCAAGTTTTTACCTTGTACAAAGTTACTTGGTGAATAGCTATACCAAGGGTTTTTCGCTACGCCAGTAATTTTGTATGTTCCTGTCGGTGATGGAGTGTCAGCACTACCGATAGTTGCTGGGAATGAACCAACCATTTGGTTTTGTTGGTTAAACAAATAAAGTTGTTTAGCGCCTTTATGTGCCACGATTAAATGAATATTTTCTGGAAGTTCATTGCGAATGTTGGTCACAATAAGCTTTTCACCGGCTTTCTTAAATGTCGCTTTAGGATTCAGTTTCTTGAGAAACTCTTCATCCATATGGAATTTTTCAGCCAGCATTTCACTTACACGAGTGTAATACAGACCTTTCATTTTCGCTTGTAAAGCATAGTCATGAGGAATTGAGGCTGCATAAGGACCTTTTAGGTCTGCTTCAGTAATCGTATATTCAACATAAGCAGGTTTACCAGCTTGGCGTGCAACTAGAGCATCCCAAGTCTCTTTCGTCAAAACACCTGTAGCCTTTAAGCCATTCATTTGCTGGAATGAAGCAATTGCTTTAAGTGTATTTTTTCCACTTGTACCGTCAATAGCACCTGGTGAAGCATGTGAATTATTTAACATTACATGTGCACGGGCATATACAGGGAATTGACCTTTGCCAATATTTTCATACCATTCAGCATTATTCAGACTGTCTAGCGTCCATGAATTTGCTGTAGCAGGTGCTGATGTAGATGGAGCTGGATTTGTCACTGCTGAAGATGCAGGTGCACTGCCAATGTCCGCAGTGCTATCTTCAGTTCTTTCTAGGTTTTGAAGCGTATCTGCAGCTTGATTTAGATCATTTTGCTCTTGCTGGCTAATTTGGGCTTCAGAGCTAGATTCTACCGCGAGAGGATCAATTGGATCTTGAATAGTATCTAAACTCGTTTTTGTAATTGGAGAAAGCGGTTGTTCAGCAGTACCAGAAGCAGCCAATGCAGTTCCAGACATAATACAACTTAAACTCAAAGCAAGAATTGAGCGAACGAACATGTAATTCAACCTTAAGAATTATTCATATTGATTTATAAAAACACGGATAAAGTATTGCAGAAAAAACACGGATATGCAGTATTTGTTTTGTTTAAATCAAATAAATTCCGATAGTCTCAATCTTTATTTTCATTCTAACTAAATACTTTAAAGTGCAGCTTTTTGGTATGATGAATGGAATTTCAATTTTGCATCGAGAAAGTAAATGACGACCTTAAAAAATGATCGTTTTCTGCGTGCCTTATTACGTGAACCTGTGGACTGCACGCCAGTTTGGATGATGCGTCAGGCTGGTCGATATTTACCTGAATATCGTGCGACACGCGCAACTGCGGGTGATTTTCTTTCTTTGTGCAAAAATAATGACTTTGCTTGTGAAGTGACTTTACAGCCGCTTCGTCGCTATGACTTAGATGCAGCCATTCTATTTTCAGATATTTTGACTGTTCCTGATGCTTTGGGCTTAGGACTATATTTTGAAGCAGGGGAAGGACCAAAATTTAAGAAAACAGTCCGTACTGAGCAGGATGTAGCCCAATTACCAAAAATTGATGCTAAATCGGACTTAGACTATGTCATGAATGCAGTGTCGACAATCCGATCAGCATTAGGTGGCCAGGTACCGCTAATCGGGTTTTCTGGGAGTCCATGGACACTCGCGACGTATATGATCGAGGGTGGGTCTAGTAAAGATTTCCGTTACACCAAGCAAATGATGTATGCACAACCTGAAGTTTTACATGCCTTGTTAGATCATTTGGCTTATTCAGTCATAGATTATTTGAACGCACAGATTGAGGCAGGTGCGCAGGCGATTCAAATTTTTGACAGTTGGGGTGGTGCACTTGCACATCGAGAATATCAAGAATTTTCCCTCAATTATATGCACAAAATCGTGAAGGGTTTAAATCGTGAAAATGAAGGTCGCAAAGTACCAGTAATTTTATTTACCAAAGGTGGTGGTCAATGGTTAGAACCTATGATCGCAACTGGCGCAGATGCGTTTGGACTAGATTGGACAACCCCTTTAAATGTTGCACGTCAAACTGTTGCTGGTCGCGCTGCCCTACAAGGTAATTTAGACCCTGCAACATTATATGGCTCTCCTGCGAGTATCGAAAAGTCAGTAAAATTAATGCTCGATGATGCATATGCTGCTGGTGAAAAAACGGGTTATGTTGCAAACCTTGGACACGGTATCACCCAATGGGTAGATCCTGCGAATCCTAAAGTTTTCATTGATACGGTACATGAGTACAGCGCAAAATATTTAGGCTAAACATTTAGGATGAATGTGTGAGCTTTTTAAAATCATTATTTGAGTTTCATTATAAGGCAGCATCCGCTGCCTTATTTGGTATTTTATTACTGCTAGCCTTTGCTTTGACGGCTTCGATAGGGCATCAAGAATATTATGGATTGTACCGATACGACTACCTCTTGATTTATGCAGTGGTTATTCAGGTCTGTTTACTGCTTTTAAAGTTAGAGTCTTGGGCTGAAGCCAAAGTTATTGCAATATTTCATATGTTGGCAATGGTCATGGAGATTTTCCTGACACATCCACAGATTGCATCATGGCAATATCCGCAACCTGCGGCATTTAAGATTATGACCGTACCACTTTTTGCGGGATTTATGTATTCTGCCGTAGGCAGTTTTTTTGCTCGTTCACTCAGGCTCTATCACGTAGAAATTGAGAACTTACCTAGTTTTTTCAATATGATGAGTTTAGCGATCTTGTCCTATTTAAACTTTATGACGAAGTTCTTTATCCCAGATATACGATACTTATTGTTTGCATCGAGCGTGTTGATATTTTGGAAAACTAAAATAACGTTCAAGCTTAAATATCATGAGATGACCTTGCCAATGCTTCCTGTGCTTTTGTTGTTGGCATTTATTATTTGGATTGCTGAAAATATCAGTACTTTTTATCAAATTTGGTTGTATCCAACGCAAGTGGAACAGTGGCATATGGTGGGATGGGGGAAACTTGGTTCTTGGTATCTCCTACTAATGCTGAGTTTAGTATTGGTGTTAAAAATCTTAGGTGAACGGAATTCACAGGGTTTGTGGCGATTGAAGGGCGAATAAGTTAATTCATCAAAAAAACTCAATACTTGATGGCATTAGTAAGATTTGTTTTGCGTTCTTGGCTTGATATCGCTATGTTAAAGAAGTTCGTAAAAGAACAAAATTGGAACAATAAAGAACACTTGAGCACATCAAGTTTGGAGTGATGTTATGTATAAAAAATTAGCTTTAGCTGCGGTATTGGCAGTAGGATCAACAGCTGCATTTGCTGACCGTGATGTTGGTTGTGGTATCGGTTCACAAGTTTGGGCAGGTCAGTCTGGTAAAGTTGCAAAAATCTTAGCAGGTACGACCAACGGTTTATTTGCTAACCAATTATTCGGTATTACTTTCGGGACGTTAGGCTGTAGTGGTACAGGTACAGTAACAGCACAAGCAGTAACATTTACAAATGAAAATGCCGAAGCTCTTGCACGTGATATGGCGGTAGGTGAGGGGGAAAGTCTTAACGTCCTTGCAGAGCTTCTGAATATTAAATCTGAAGATAAAGCACGTTTCTTTGCAGTATCAAAAGAAAATTTCTCTGAAATTTATTCAGCGGACAATCAAGATGCATTCCAAGTCCTTGCATCTCTTCAAACTGTTATGTCTCAAGACGAAGTATTAAAAGCTTACGTTTAATTGCGAAAATCCTGTCTTATGGCAGGGTTTTTTTGTTTCATCATTATTAAGTTCATTTTATGAAATTTGCTTTTTTTTCTGCCTTGATTGTCAGTAGCTTTCTGACACATGCATATACTTCTCCAGTTGAACAATATATTGCACAAGCACAACACCATCAGCTTGATAAAAATAAAACTTGGCAAAGATTAATGTATGCACATCAAGCGAAGAGTGAAGTCAGCTATTCAGGATTTTTTTTTAGTGCAAATGGTGCAGATAATTTACAAGATGAGCTGAATGCAAATATTCGTGAATTATTTATAGATCGAGGACAAGATCAATCCATTATATGTCGTTTCCCAGCTCGCTCTGCATGGTTAATAGAACAACTGAAAATAAAACAAGAGGAGCTTCCTAAAGCAGATTGTCCTGCTCTAGAGGAATGGATTGGACAGATTAAACCGTATCAAGCAACATTGATTTATGCGACAGATTTCATGGGAAATCCAAGTTCGATGTTTGGTCATACCTTGCTACGTCTTGACCCTAAAGATCAAAAAGAGCTTAATCTTATTTCTTATGCAGTCAACTACGCTGCGACGGTCGAAAATAGTGATAGTTTTTCTTTTGCTTGGAAAGGCTTAACGGGTCAATATCCAGGTGAATATTCGTTAATGCCCTACTATCGAAAAGTAAAAGAGTATGGTGATTTCGAAAGCCGTGATTTGTGGGAATACGAATTAGCATTAAACCCAGAAGAAACCACACGTTTAGTACAACATATCTGGGAGTTAAAGCATGTCCAATTTCCCTATTATTTTATAAGTGATAATTGTGCCTACCGCTTATTGGGACTCATTGATTTGGTAAAACCCGATGCCAATCTACAAGCACAGTTTAGTCATATTGCAATTCCAGTCGAAACCATCAAAGCGGTGCAGCAGCAAGGCCTCATTAAAGATACTGTTTATCGCCCAGCACTTGAAACGCAGTTACTTCATCAAGCAAAACAACATGGTAATGACTTAGCACATTCGGCACATCAATTAACGCTGGTGCAACCAGCACAAATGCGTGAATTTTTAGCTCAATTTACGGCCAAGGATCAGGCGCGTATTCTTGAGATGGCATATGATCATTTGTATCTACAGCTCATTTCTCAAAAAATCGAAGCGAGTATTGCGCAACCTAAAATACGACAAATTTTGAGTTTAAGAAGCCAACTCCCTGTTGAAAAACAACGTACTGAAGTGGCAAGACCACGAATTGACCCTGTGGATGGGCATCATGCTCGAAAAACATCGATTGAATTTGGACGAGTGCAGGACGATACGTTTGTGCAGATCAACCATCGACAAGCCTATCACGATTTATCTGATCCTCAGGGTGGATACCGACTTGGAACACAGTTGAAATTTTTTGAGGGAAGTCTCGAGTTACGGAATGATCAATTCAAGTTGACTGATTTAGATCTTTTAGAAGTGAATTCTTATAATCCAATTACGCCTTTTAAGACGCCGTTGAGCTGGGGATTTGGATTCGGTTGGAAACAACTCTCAATTGATGATTCTGGAAATTTCAGTGATACCGAGCAACATGGTGTTTTGAATCTATCAACACAGTTTGGATATAGTTGGGCAGATGCAGATCGTGAACACCTGTGTTATGCGCAGATGCAGAATTATATTCAAGCTGGAAAAAGTTTAGAAAAGGGTTGGAGATTGGGGCTAGGGCCAACTGTAGGTTGCCAAAGTTTATGGTCAGATCGAGTGAATAGTTTAGTGCAAGTTGAAATCCCTTTTTGGGAGGATCAGCAGGCTTGGCAGCTCGGACTAAGATCCTCACTTCAGTATGCACCTAACTCGCAAAGTGCTATCTCTATTCACTGGAATTATCAATTACAAAAACAGCATGATTGGCATCAAACTAGTTTGGGATTTACGCGCTATTGGTAAATATACAGTACTAGGAAGTACTGTGCTGAAAGGTGAAGCTTGTTTTTAAACGATTACATTCACATAGTACTTTTTTACTTGCTCAACGACTTCAAATGTGCCAATGAATCCTGGTGGGATTACACCTGCTTGACCTGCCGAAACTTCGATAAAGTGATTTTTGTTTTGAGTGTGGATGCGAACTTTTCCTTCTATAATTTGAAAGAATTCTTGTTTATTGTCGGCAAATTGAATATTCCAAGCACCAACTTCACATTCCCAAATCCCACATTCCATATGCTCGTGTTCATAAAGACTGTAGGTGTGACGTTCGGGATTGCCTTGGACGAGACGATCAGGACGCGGGAAGTCGACTGATTTTTCTGCGTGTTGTTGACCTTGACCTGCAACATGAAGAGATGTCATATATTCACCTTAAGAAATTGAGCCTTGGAATACGGTCTAAAAAAAACCTCAACAGGGTTGAGGTTTTATGAATTAATAACTTTCTGGAACAGCGCTCAGAAACTCGCGACGTTCATCTTTGTTAGTTTTAAAGTCCCCAACAAATGATACTGTACGAGTAGTTGACTCTTGTTTGCCTACACCACGCATCATCATACACATATGTGCTGAATCAATGACAACAGCTACGCCTCTAGCACCAGTCACTTGAGCCACAGCTTCAGCAATCTGTTGAGTTAGATTTTCTTGAATCTGTAGACGACGGGCAAACATTTCAGTAATACGTGCAAATTTAGATAAACCTAAAACTTGACCTTCTGGTAAGTATGCAATATGCACACGTCCATAGAACGGCAGTAAATGATGTTCACAAAGCGAATAGAATTCGATGTTCTTGACCAAAACCATTTCACGGTTGTCTGAAGGGAAGACCGCATTGTTGGTCACTTCTTCAAGCGTTTGGCTATAACCTGACGTCAAATACGAAAAAGCTTTAGCAGCACGCATTGGTGTATCTTTAAGACCAGGACGAGTAAGATCTTCGCCAACGGCAGTTAAAATGTTGGCGTAGGATTGCTGCATAGACATAAGACGTGTTCACTTACACAGATGTTGAACAAGGACGGCATTGTATCAGAAAACGATTACAATGCCGTATATTCAGAAAAAATTCCGATTATTGAGTAAATTTTGGATTCTTTTCTGCACGTTTAAGCAGAACTAAGACCGCGCCAGTGCCACCTTGTTTTTCAGGCGCACTGACAAAAGCCAAAACATCACGATGTTGTCTGAGCCAACTATTAACATAGGTTTTTAAAACAGCTTCAGGGCCTTTACCATGAACAATTTTAATGACGTTTTGATTTTGCTCTTTCGCCATCTGAATAATTTGCAATACAGCTGAACGTGCTTCTTCTACGGTACAGCCATGCAAATCAACTGCTTCAAACCAACGTAAATTTCCAGCTTTCAGATCTTCAAATACTTTATGTTGTAAGGTCGCAATTCGATAACTCAGACTAGCCTGACTGCCAACTGGATTGAGCATGGCTTGAGTATCAGACATCACTGTTTCATCAGTATGCATTGGACCTTCAGCAGCAGCACGTTTTGCTAAGGTTTGAGCATCCAATTTCTTTTTTACTGGTTTCTCAATTTTTGCAATATTGCCATGATCAATTTTTTGAACGCCTTGCATCTGCTGACGAAAGAGTTCTAAATCTTCCTCATGCTCTTGTTCAACCGTCTTTTCAATAGGTTTAGGAGCTTCAACACGAGGAGCAGGATTACTGATTTGTTTCTTAAACTGTTTCAGTAAATTAAATTGATCTTTTGATAAAGAAGAATCATGTTTACTCATAACGTGCTTGTAACTTTAAAGTGGAAGATGAATGAATGTGATTATAATCCGAAAATCCCTCAACTTTGTAGTGAGAAGTATTTAAGTTGATTTTAAGGTGTTGGATGAATTGGAGATAACTTAAGGGACAAAGAAAAAAAAGAGGTTGATTATTAATTTATTTTGAATTTGTTCTAGCTATTGTTGTTGGCATTAATGGAGGCAAGAATGGATTCGGAAATCCATTCTTATGAGATTGAACTATTTTTAGTCGAACAATTTACCGCAGAAAATTAAAGTTAAATATTCTGAGGTTCGCCAAACAATGCGGTAAAGGCATGATCAGGACGAGGCTGTTTCATAAAACTTTCACCCACAAGGAAAGTGTGAATGTCATTTTCCTGCATCATGGCAACATCGGCAGGCGTAGCAATGCCACTTTCAGTCACCAGTAAACGCGAAGGATCAAGTAATTTTTTCAAACGTAAAGATGTATTTAAATCAACATCGAAAGTTTTTAAATTACGATTATTAACGCCTAATAAACAACGATCTGACAATTTGAGAGCACGTTCTAGTTCATATTCATCATGCACTTCAACCAGTACATCTAAATGATGTTCAAATGCAGTTTTCGACATTTCCTCAAGTTGTTGATCTGAAAGACATGCAACAATGAGAAGGATACAGTCTGCATGCAATGCACGAGCTTCAATCACACCATAAGGATCGATTAAGAAATCTTTTCTTAGTGCAGGCAAATCACAGTGAGAGCGAGCAATATGAATGTTCTCATCGGCACCTTGGAAGAAATCAATATCTGTAAGTACTGATAAACAAGCTGCACCCGCTGATTGATACTGTTCAGCTATTTCAGCAGGATTGAAGTTTTCTCGAATAATGCCTTTAGAAGGAGATGCTTTTTTGATTTCAGCAATGACAGCAGGACGTTTGTGTTGTAGTGCTTGAGCAAAACTGCGAACAGGGCTAGCGGCTTGAGCGAGTTCTTCGACGTCCTTATAACTACGTTGTTTTAATCGTGCAGCAAACTCTTCTTGTTTACGGTCAACAATTTTGCCAAGAATAGTATTCGCGATATCTAACATAAGAATGTCCTGACTTAATTAAGCTTCATAATGTTTTATTGTTTTTGTGAATTCAGAAAGCACATCCATCTTTTCAAGTGCCTGACCACCATAAATGATGTCATGTGCTAATGCCACACCTTGTTTATAACTCGAAGTTAAACCTGAGACATAAATACCAGCACCAGCATTCAATGCAATCATACTGGCCGCTTTTTCACCTTTCGGTGATTTTTTCTTACCTAGTGCATCTTTGATCAGTGCCAAACTTTCAGCAGAGCTATCAACAGATAAATGCGTCAATGTTTGAGATTCAATCTCTACATCCTCAGGGAGGATTTCCCACTCAGTAATTTCATCATTTTTTAACTCAGCGACATAGGTGGATGAAGCAAGACTGATTTCATCTAGTCCATCTTTAGAGTGAACAACCATGACGTGCTCAGCACCAAGTTGCTTAAGAACTTCAGCAATAGGTCGACATAATTCTGTTGAGAACACGCCAATCACAAAGCGCTTTACACCAGCCGGATTCGTAAGCGGGCCAAGTAAGTTGAAAATGCTTCTGAAGCCCAATTCTTTACGAGGACCTGCTGCATACTTCATTGCTTTATGATGGTTTGGAGCAAAGAGAAAACCCACACCCAAATCGCGGATGCAGCGTTCAGTCTGTGCCATATTTAGGTCGAGATTAATACCAGCTTGCTCTAATAGATCTGACGAGCCTGATTTTGATGACACACCTCGACCACCGTGTTTGGCAATCGTTGCACCTGCCGCTGCAATTACAAAACTTGATGCAGTTGATACATTAAACAGGTTTTGTCCATCACCACCCGTGCCAACGATATCGACTAAGTATGGAAGATCACTGACATCAATCTTGATCGCGTATTCACGCATCACACGTGCAGCAGCAGTAATTTCGTCAATACTTTCGCCTTTTAAACGCAAACCCATCATTAATGCACCGATTTGTGCATCAGTCGCTTCACCATCCATAATGGTGCGCATAACAGCTTCCATTTGAGGCTGCGTTAATTCAATATTTTTCGTAATGTTGTTCAATGCTTGTTGAATATTCATGTCTTGCTCTTACGCATAAATTTCTAAGAAGTTTTGGAAAATTTTGTGGCCATGTTGGCTGAGTATCGATTCTGGATGGAACTGAACACCTTCAACGGGAAGGGTTTTATGTTTCACACCCATAATTTCTTCCATAGAACCATCTTCTTCATTGGTCCAACACGTCACCTCTAAACATTCAGGCAAAGTCGCTTGATCAATGACTAAAGAGTGATAGCGAGTCGCTGAGAATGGAGAGGGTAGATTGCTAAAGATCCCTTGATCAGAGTGGTACATGTCAGATAAACGCCCGTGCATTACTTTTTTTGCACGAACAATATCTCCACCAAATGCTTGCCCGATACTTTGGTGACCTAAGCACACCCCAAGCAGTGGAATCTTGCCTGAAAAGTGTTGAATCGCTGGGATTGAAATACCTGCCTCAGAGGGAGAGCAGGGACCAGGTCCAATGACGAGATATTTTGGTTGCCATCGCTCAATATCCTCCAAAGTCACGGCATCATTACGGACCACTTTTACTTCCTGATTTAACTCGCCAAAATATTGGACGATGTTGTAGGTAAAAGAGTCATAGTTGTCGATCATCAGAAGCATTTTAAGCTTAACCTCTTGAAATTTATAATTTAACTTAATTTAGCTTTGTTATTCACATTGATAAGATGCATCACAGGGTGTTGACTGCATCCTTGTCTAGTAACTCAAAGCGATTAAGTGGCAGTTATCATAGCAGATTCTTTTATCAGCGCAGGTTAAATTTTGGGGTTCAAAACATCAGCAATATTGATCACTTAAATCAAATTAATGTGTGAATGAATGGTTCTAGGTGAATAGCGCTAATAAATGAAATATTGATCTGAATCTAAAAGCTCATACGTGTTATTCATAAGTTTTTTTAATCATTGTGTTTGATGAGTGAGATTTGTTTTAAAAACAAACAAACAAAATGCACTCAGTAAATTTATAATTTATAAGATTTAGTCTCGCGGTCGTTCACTTTTACATCATTTTTCTAAGATATTTAATTTTACTGAACTAATATGATGCACAAAATTTAGATTCATCATGGCTCGATGTGTATTATTAAAGTCATGATTGAGTTGGAATTTTAGTCTTTCAAGTAAAAAATAATTATTAAAGCTTTTTAATTATTAATATATAAAACAAGGTATTAAACGCATGTGTCTGAAAATTTGATCCATTTTTCTAATTTATAAAAATTTATAAAATATATCGTTTGGTAAATTAAGTAATTAAATCCCTAAATAAACTTGACTTTAAGTTTAATAATTAAACGATCATGCTCTGGGATGCACCATTTTGATACAGGTTGTAAATAAATATTTTTTATTGCGATGAACTGTGCCTGAATATGGTGCATTTAGTTTTAAGCACAGTATAATAGTCGCAAAGCAAAGTGAATAAAGCTGTTAATCTGATAAGGATTTCAAGATTTTAGCTTTGCTTTTAAAAGTTGGTACGGTAATTGCTTTAAAACTACCAACTACTAACACGCACTAAATGTGCAACAAAAAATCATCGGAGCAAAATGAGCATGGCGAACAAGGTCCTACAACTCATCCAAGAAAGTGGCGCAAAATGGGTAGACTTCCGTTTTACGGACACTAAGGGTAAAGAACAACATGTTACTTACCCAGCAGATACTATCGATGAAGATACTTTTGAAGATGGTAAAATGTTCGACGGTTCTTCAATTGCTGGTTGGAAAGGTATCGAAGCGTCTGACATGATCTTACGTCCAGATGCTGAAACAGGTTTTATCGACCCGTTTTTTGCAGAGCCAACTGTAGTGGTGACTTGTGATGTTATTGAGCCATCTACTGGTCAAGGTTATGACCGTGACCCACGTTCAATTGCTCGCCGTGCAGAAGAATATTTAAAATCTACTGGTATTGGTGATACTGCTTTCTTTGGTCCAGAACCAGAATTCTTCGTATTTGACGAAGTTAAATGGGACATCGATATGTCTGGTGCTCGCCATACATTAATCGCTGAAGAAGCTGCTTGGTCTACAGGTAATTCTTACGAATCAGGTAACTCAGGCCACCGTCCACGCGTTAAAGGTGGTTACTTCCCAGTGCCTCCAGTTGATTCTCACCACGATATGCGTGCAGAAATGTGTGCGAAAATTGAAGACATCATGGGGCCAGGTCGTGTAGAAGTACATCACCATGAAGTTGCATCTTGCCAATTAGAAATTGGTGTGAGCTTCAACACAATGGTTCGTAAAGCTGATGAAGTACAACAGTTTAAATATGCTGTTTGGAACGTTGCTCATCAATATGCTAAAACTGCAACGTTTATGCCTAAACCAATGGTTGGTGATAACGGTTCTGGTATGCACGTTCATATGTCAATTTCTAAAGACGGCAAGAACTTGTTTGCTGGTGATGAATATGCAGGCCTTTCAGAAATGGCATTGTATTTCATTGGCGGTATCATCAAGCACGCACGCTCATTAAATGCGATTACTAACCCTTCTACAAACTCGTATAAGCGTTTAGTGCCACATTATGAAGCGCCAATTATGCTTGCTTACTCAGCGCGTAACCGTTCAGCTTCTATCCGTATTCCATACGTTTCTAGCCCGAAAGGTAAACGTATTGAAGCACGTTTCCCAGATCCAATGATGAACCCGTACTTAGGTTTTGCTGCATTGTTAATGGCGGGTATCGACGGTATTCAAAACAAGATTCATCCAGGTGAAGCTTCAGACAAGAATTTGTATGATCTACCTCCTGAAGAAGAAGCAAAAATTCCTACAGTTGCACACAGCTTGGATATGGCTTTAGAAGCTCTTCAAGCCGATCACGATTACCTTCTTAAAGGTGGCGTATTCACTAAAGAAATGCTTGATGCTTACATTGAGCTTAAAACTGAAGAAGTTCGTCGTCTTAATACGACAACTCATCCAGTTGAATTTGATATGTACTACAGCCTGTAATTCGTTCACGAATTTCGCTGTAAAAAACCCGCGCAATGCGCGGGTTTTTTGTGTTTTGAGTTAAAATAAATGTAGTCAAATATGAGAAATATTTCATGGCAAAGCCACGTAAAAAGCACACGGGATTTTTTCCTTGGAATGATCCAAGTGATCACGAAAAAGGATTCAAGCTCAATTTTTCTGAAGTGACCTATTTGGAAGTTGGCAGAACCATCGAAGGCTATAAGCAGGCACAATTTCTTGAACTAAGAAATCCTGATTTGGCTTTACAATTTGATTATCCACATGAATTTTATATCAGTGCCGAAGGTTTTATTTTAGTAAAAACGCCACAAGGCAAATTTGAAGTGATTGCAAAATCTGACAATGCTTGAATGTGTGTAGCTGCGCCTAAAAGTAAGATTTATTCCTTGTGATCATCCAAGTCATAGTTGAGTAAGTTTTCACGCTCATAAGGTGCATCCTCAGCAGGATATCTTAAATTTTCAATATTTTGGCTCTTGGCGATAGACCATATAATACTCTCCGCAGCGGGGATATTAGCGCTGAAATTCTGATATAGCGAATCAGCATAAGCACCTGTTGCATTGATTATTGTCCACCCTTTGCTTTCTAAGGCTAGAATAATCTCGCCTAGAAACTGTCCATTAATCGCATTCGTGTGGAGTAAAAATACATGCTGAGGAGAGCGTTGAAGGGTTTGCAATGCGAGTGAATCATAATATTCAGCTCGATCAAGAAGATGATCAATATAAGCACGCTTCAATCTTTTAATGTGTGACGTTTTTCCTGCTTTTAGATACGCTAGATATTTTTGATTATAAAACCAGTCACTTGCATCAATACTGACACCACCATGCTGGTAATGATTTTGTTTTAACCAGTTTTGGACTTGATCTCTTTTCGCAATATTATTACCTTCTTTGAGATAGGGATATCTAAAAATTTTCCTAAAGTTTTGTAAATCATGAAAAACCAATTCATTAATTTTAATGCTTTTGATGTAGTCTTTCGCCAAAATTTCAGGTTTATTTAAATTTTCATGAAAAGCACTGTGATTGCCGACAATATGTCCGTGTTTATCCCATTGACGTATTAAGTCTTTACCCGCATTGTCACCGATTTTGATGTAACTTGGGAAAATGATCGATTGAATATTTTTGGATTTTAAATGCGCTAATATTTGTTGATTAATGTGTGGAGCAGTAGGATCAATAGTTGGATTTAATCCATCATCAAAACTCAGTGCTAATTGACGAGCATGAGCTTGGGAAAGAAATAACAGTGATATAAATAAGTACAAGCTAAATTTAAGCATGTTGACTGAAGTTGTTTATGAATGAATATTTATAGCATTTTTTGGGAAGTGCAGTATGAAATGTGTGAGTGCGATGCCTTAAACTAGGCCATAGGTTTGGTGCATTAGTTCTAAAGCTTGGGTACACTTGAGAGTATAAAATAATGGTAGTCTGAAATATGCTTGAAAGCCGTCAATTTAATCATCAGGAAAAATTAATGTGTCCTGAGTTAAAAAAATGGTTGTACGCCTCAGGCTCACTTACCCAACAACTGACAGATTTAGCTGATGGAATATTTAAAGTTCAACGAATCCAAGAGCGATTTAAACGTTTAAACTTTAATGATGCTAGCTGGATGGGTGTATCACATCAGCATATTTCTTGGGTTAGAGAGACTCATTTATTTGGTTCTGATTGCGAACCTTGGGTAAAAGCGAAATCTATTTTTCCAATTACCAGCCTTCAAAAAAAAGCACGTCTCTTTCAACATATTGGAAATCAGCCTATAGGTCGATTCCTGTTCCAACGCACAGAACCGCAATGCCAACGTCGCGTGATCTTACTTGAGGATGGATGGACCAGACAGAGCTGTTATACTTGGCATGGCTGTAAATTTATTGTCCAAGAAACATTTTTACCAGCATTTGAACGTTTTATAAAAACTCATTGAGCTAGACTTTATGGCAACCGCACAAGCAATCACCTGGCGCGAGCGTTTAAGCGCTTATTACTATTTATGTCGTTTCGATAAGCCAATTGGTACTGAGTTAGTCCTGTGGCCCACCTTATGGGCGCTGTGGGTTGCAGCTGGTGGAATACCTGATGTAGTGACACTGCTTGCCATCGTATGTGGCACTATATTTATGCGTGCAGCGGGATGTGCCATTAATGATTTTGCTGATCGTAAAGTGGATGCACACGTAGAAAGAACTAAAAATCGTCCATTAGCCACAGGTGTGATTTCGGCAAAAGAAGCAGTTTGGGTGTTTATCGCACTCGTTGCTGCAAGTGCTTGTACATTGTTTTTCCTGCCTATTGAAACTTTTTATTGTGCTTTAATTGGGCTGGTACTTGCTTTCATCTATCCATTTATGAAGCGCTATACGCATTTACCTCAAGTGGTACTGGGGATGGCATTCTCATGGGGTATACCGATGTCATTTACTGCAATGGGTAAGCCTTTGGATTGGACGTGTTGGCTACTTTATTTCGGTAATTTGGCTTGGACTGTGGCTTATGATACTCAATATGCAATTACGGATCGCGAATATGATTTAAAGATTGGGGTTAAGTCGACGGCTATTTTGTTTGGAAAAAATGATATTAAAATTATCAGTTTATTGCAGGCGATGAGTGTTATTTTAATTGGTACTGCACTATGGCTTGAACACATACTTGTCCCTTTTGGATTAATCGCATTAGTGCTCGTGTTAGGTGATTTCATCTATCAATGGACCAAAACACGTGATAAAGATCCGCAATGGTGCTTCTGGGCATTTAGACATAACCGATGGGTAGGGGTGATGATCTTTATGGGGATTTTTATTGCATTAATTTAATCTTAACATTAAATAAAAATAAACTAATTAAGCATCCTAGTCGGATGCTTTTTTTTATGTTTAATTAAAAGTACTCATGGAGAGTGATAATAATGAATGGAAAGAATTATGAAGAGTACAATTAAAAAAACGGTTATCGCAATGTGCTGTACGGCAGCATTACTCTTAACGGCTTGTAATAGTGATGATGATAAAAATATTTTTCAAGAAAAAGTGTTTGTTGCTGAGAAAGCTTATCAAAAAGATAGTCTAGAGCAAGCTTCTAAAATCCAAATTATGACTTATTTAATGCCGAATGTTCTGGGTCAGAAAACTAAGGCTACAGCAATGGTCATGTTTCCTAAGACTGCTCAGCCAGCAGCAGGATGGCCAGTGGTGGTATGGGCACATGGAACAACTGGTGTTGGAGACGAATGTGCACCAAGCAATAATTTACTTAATTCGAATTTTGAAATTTTAGCGAACAGCCTTCTTAAAGAAGGTTATGTCATTGTAGCCCCTGATTATGAAGGTTTGGGAGTCAAGGGGATTCATCCTTATCTTCATCTATCTAGTGCTGCACAATCAGCGATTCATGCAATAAAGTCAGTTCACCAAGCATATCCATCACGATTAAATAAATCTTGGATGTCTGTCGGCCAATCCCAAGGTGGTCATGCATCATTAGGAATTGCACAATATGCCAATAATGATCCGTATTACAAAGGGGCTGTAGCAACTGCTCCAGCATCCAGTTTGGGTTACATTATTACCCAAGTCGCACCAAAAGCTATTTCAGCGATAGAAATTCAAAATAGAGATTTGGCAATCGCTATTTATTCAGAGCTATTAGCTTATGCTGCTTATACAGGTGTCGGGATTAAAGCATATGAACCTAGATTTTCATTAGCAACGATATTCCAATCTAGGTCTCAAGCTGTGGCAGAGAAAGCTGAGGGGTCGACTGGTGAAAATGGCCTATGCTTGATGCCATTAATTGATGAGTTTAGAAAAGACATTAAGACTTATTTGGAATCAAATTCAACACAAAAAGTAATGGACTATCCTGGGTTAAAGGTTGGCTTTGAAAATGATCCAGTGGTGAGTAGTTTTTTAAGTAATAATCAGCCTGGAACTCAAAAACTCATGAAACCGGTTTATGTGGTTCAAGGTGAAAATGACACCGCTGTCCCATATCAAGTAACACAACAATTAGTAAATCAGTTAAATGGATTGGGGACTCAACCTCCAATTGTATTAGATATTGTGGCAGGAGCATCGCATACACAAGCGATTGTTGAGAAAAATGATGAGGTTGTTGATTTTATTAAATCGTATTTACCGGTGCGCTAAACGTGACTATGTCAGCTAGGGTGTTGCATCCTAGTTGACACTTAAAGCTAAAGTTTTTTCTATGACTTTATTCTGTTATATTGCCTCGGACTCAAAAACACAGGTTTTGTTGATGACTTCATCAAAAAAGAAATTCACCACTAAATTTATTTTATTGGCAAGTCTTGGTCCCCTTATCCCGTTGCTTATCATTGCGATCGCTTTTTTTGCAGTAAAGAGTGATGCAAAAAACAAAGCAGAGTACGATCGTTTACGTGCAGAACAGGCCGCGCGAATTGAAGCTAGAGAAAAACAAGAGCAACTTGAGCAGAATGCTTCATCTGTTGCAGAGCCTTTGAACTAATTATTTTTTAGCAAGAATGTCTTTTCTGAGACTTTGAATACTTGGGATATCGTTATAGCGAAATACTCGATATCCTGCTTCATAAAACATTTGATCGCGTTCAGCATCTTCTTGTTCCTTACCAAGATGACTGGGATCATCGAGCTCGATAATGGCGATAACTTTAAGCTGATCATCCAGTAAGACAAAGTCAGTCACTTTTCGATTAAATTTAGCTCGAATCTTTAGAATGGGGTTTGTGATTAAAGCGCTAAAAGCGACTTGAGCAAGCACATGGTATTGCGGAAAACTCTCTTTTAATCTAAAAAACATTTTACTTTCAAATGCGGTAATAATGCGTTTGGGGTAAAAGCGTTGTGGCTTTTTAAATAATTGTTGAAAGATAATGGTGAGCAGGGCAAGGGTTGCAATAACACCAATAATTAAGAAAGTAATTTGACTGGATTGAAACACAGGAATTCGTAAATAAAAGCACATATAAGAAAAAACCCACTCGATTGAGTGGGTTTTTAGAATCTTGGCTCTCCAACCTGGGCTCGAACCAGGGACCTGCGGATTAACAGTCCGTCGCTCTACCGACTGAGCTATTGGAGAATCTGGTACGCATTCTATGAGTCAAATGAAGAGAGGTCAAGCCTTAACATTGAAAAATATTAGAAATATGAATCAACTGATTTAAATTTAATCTAAGTGAAACGATCTATAGCTTTTTTAATAAATGGACATACTCTGCTTTGCTTTTCAGTGGATTCGCTTTACGGCATAAACTCATAAGTTCCATAATGGTTTGTTGTGATGATTCCACATGTACCTCGTTTTGAATTTTTTTAATCAGGAGTGTGTGTTCAGAGGATAATTCTGAAGTGCAGTGATACAAACGTTCATACATAAGTGCAGGGGCTACTTTATTATGTTCAGATTTCTGAGTGCATTGAAATATAAAGATGAGACTGCCAACAAGTAGAGACCAGAAAATCAGTGATTTAAGCCAAGGTGTATTCATTTTTAGATTTTTTTAGAAAATTAGAATAATTCTATAGCAAATCAAAAATTTAGGCAGAAAAAAACCCAAGTCATTATGCTTGGGTTTTTAGAATCTTGGCTCTCCCACCTGGGCTCGAACCAGGGACCTGCGGATTAACAGTCCGTCGCTCTACCGACTGAGCTATGGGAGATTAGATTGGCTCTCCAACCTGGGCTCGAACCAGGGACCTGCGGATTAACAGTCCGTCGCTCTACCGACTGAGCTATTGGAGAATCTGATGCGCATTTTAGGGTTGAAATTACTAGTCGTCAACCAATTATTGTAAAGAAATGAATAGTTTGATTTATTAATACTCAAATTGATGTAAATAACAAAAAAACCATCCTAAAAGGATGGTTTTTTAAACGTAATAAGACGGTTAAATCTTATTTTTCTACGCCAGCTTCTTGACCAGCATATTTCGCATTAGCGTAATCCCAGTTCACTAAGCTTTCTAAGAAAGTAGAAATATACTTAGGACGAGCGTTGCGGAAGTCGATGTAGTAAGCATGTTCCCAAACATCGATCGTTAATACAGCCACTTTACCATGAGCAAGTGGAGTATCAGCATTTGAAGTTTTCATGATAGAAAGTTTACCATTTACTTCATCAGCAACTAACCAAGCCCAACCTGAACCGAATTGAGTTGTAGCAGCAGCCGCAAATTCTTCAGCAAATTTTTCGTAAGAACCGAAAGCTTCGTCGATTTTAGCAGCTAAAGCACCAGTCGCTTTACCACCACCATTTTTAGCCATACAGTTCCAGTAGAATGTGTGGTTCCAAACTTGTGCTGCGTTGTTGAAGATACCCGCTTTAGAAGCATCACCAGCAGAAGCTTTGATGATTTCTTCAAGCGTTTTACCTTCAAGATCAGTACCTGCAATTAGGTTGTTTAAATTAACAACATAAGTATTGTGGTGTTTGTCGTGGTGGTATTCTAAAGTTTCTTTGCTGATGTGTGGAGCAAGATCTTCGTAACCGTACGGAAGAGCTGGTAAAGTAATCGTTGTCATGTTTTAAGTTCCTTGCATTGTGCTGGGTTTTACATCGAAGTGCACTTATTGTAATAGATTCTCACCATATTTTGCGCATTACTTATAAATAAGAATACAGAATAAAGCGTGAATTAATACGTATAAGCTCACTCCAATTTAAAACGCGTGGTTAAATCAATTTAAATAGGATTATTGAGTTCAACGTAATGATATTCAAGACCAAATTGTTCACAAATTGCTTGACCTAGTCGTTGAACACCATAACGTTCAGTCGCATGATGTCCACATGCGTAATAATGCACATCTAATTCTACAGCTTGATAAAAGGTACGCTCACTGACTTCACCTGAAATATAAGCATCGCAATTTTGTTCGGCAGCTTTAGTGATAAAGTCTTGAGCCCCGCCAGTACAAAATCCAACTTTTTGAATACTTGGTTTATCAGCCATCAAATGTATCGCATCATAATTAAGTTGTTGTGACACAAAAGCTTTAAACTCATCTGGTGTCATTGCATTTTTTAAATAGCCGATATTTCCAATGGGATGACGTTCACTCGGATCAAGTGCTTCAATTTGATCAAGATGAAGTAAATCTGCTATCGCAGCATTATTTCCCAAGCTAGGGTGGCTATCGAGAGGTAAATGATAAGCTAATAGTGAAATATCATGTTGAATGAGTGATTTAATTCGCTTGCCACGCATTCCTGTAATAGGAGATGGCTCACCTTTCCAAAAATAGCCATGGTGAACCAATAAAACATCAGCTTGCAGCTCGATTGCAGCATCAATGGCTGATTGAGAAGCCGATACAGCACAAACAATTCGTTTTACTTCTGTTTTACCTTCGATTTGCAGACCATTGGGAGCGTAATCTTTAAATTCATTGGCCTTTAGGGTCTGATCACACCATTGGATAATGTCGTTTAGCTTTGCCATAATGTTCTTAAGTCTGTGAAAATATAAAGATCAAAGCATATTTTTAATCTTAACTAAAGCCGAACAAAACTATTTTCACAATTTTAGGTATATAAATTTTTTTTGATTACAATATGCAGTCATAAAATACTTTTGTCATCAATAAATTAAAATTCTCAGAGGATATTAAAGTGCGCCGGTCCTTTACATGGTTACCATGGGTGTTACTCATCATTGTCATTATTAGTTTTGTCACATGGCAAAAACTAAATCAACCAAAGCCTCAAATAGCAGCTGATGGATATAAAATGCCAGCTGAAAAAGTAGAACCTTTGGTGGATACGACACGTTCTGGGGGAGTAGTGTCATACAATGCTGCGGTAAAGGTCGCAGCACCTGCAGTCGTTAATATTTTTACAACACAAACAGTAAAAAAAGTGGATCATCCGATTTTAAATGATCCTGTTTTTAGAGAATTTTTTGGTGGTCAATTACCTGAACGTTTTGGACAAGAACCAAATGAAAATAGTTTGGGTTCGGGGGTGATTGTTCGACCTGATGGTTATATTCTGACTAATAATCATGTGATTGCACAGGCTGACCAGATTGTTGTGGCTTTGTATGATGGTCGTCGAGCAGAAGCCAAAGTAATTGGAACAGATCCTGATACGGATTTAGCAGTCATTAAAATCGAAATGGACAAACTGCCAGTGCTTCCTTTCAAACTGAGTGGAAATGAAGTTGGAGATGTTGTACTCGCAATTGGTAATCCATTTGGCGTGGGACAAACAGTTACGCAAGGGATCATATCTGCGACAGAACGTTCGGGATTGGGTATAAATTTCTATGAAGATTTTATTCAAACCGATGCTGCTATTAATCCAGGTAATTCTGGGGGAGCACTCATTGATGTTGCAGGTAATTTGATTGGGATTAATACTGCAATTTTCTCGCAATCGGGTGGTTCTTTAGGAATTGGTTTTGCTATTCCTGCTAAAGTCTGCCAGCAAGTTCTGAATTCAATATTAAAAGAAGGCAGAGTAATTCGAGGGTGGCTAGGTATTGGTTTGGCGAATCCGACGCAACCCGATGTATTACAACCTCGTGAGAAGGGTGTAATTGTGAGCAGCGTCTATGAGTCTGGTCCTGCAGATAAAGCTAAGATTAAAGTCGGTGATCGGATCATGAAAGTAAATGATCAGGAGATCAACAACCCATCACAATTGATTAATTATGTTGCAATGCAATCACCGAATACCTCTGCAAAAATTGAGATTTTACGTGAAGGTAAGAGCATCAATACTGAAGTGGTTATTGGTGAACGACCAGCTGAAACCAGCGATCGTAATAGCCAGTATATTCCATTACCTCGTCGTTAAATTAACAAGCCCCAGTAATATGGGGCTTTTTTATAATTCTTAGATTCTATATTGTTTCATACCTTTGAATGAATCTGAATAAATCTGCTATTTAATAATTAAATACGGTCATGCATTCCTAAGTGACGGTGAGATAGAGTTTTAACACATGCAAAATTGAATTCACTCAACAATGATTAAACAGTGTACGAAACAAAAAAAGCCAGTGGTTCACTGGCTTTTTTTGAGAATAAAATTAGCTTTCCTGTTGAATACCCGCAACCAACCAATCTTGACTAGAACCTGCTGGTTTAACGAAATGCCAAACTTCAGCAAACGGTTGTGGAAGGCTATTTAAGTCTTCACTTACCGTACCCGTGAAACGAACGCTGACAACGTATTGACCATTTTCAGTCGCAGAATCAACAACCATAGCATTCAGATTTGAAAACTCAGCTACGTCTTGATCTTGGTTACCCATAATATCGTTATACATCGATTGATAAAGATCAGGCGTCAAATAACGTTGAATCTCAGCAATATTACTTGCCGTATTCATCGATTGAATATGGTTGAAGCGTTGGCGTGCAATGCGTAAGAAAGCAGCTGGTTCAGTTCCGTCAGGTAGCTGACTTCCACTAGACATTGTTGCTGTACCAAAAGGAGCTTGTGGTGCTTGACCAAACGGCGCTTGAGATGCAGCTGTGCCACCGCCCACAGATTGACCAAAAATATTGGTATTGTCATTAGACACTGAAGGGCGAGGTGCAGCAGTTTGACCAAACGGTGCAGATTGTGGACCTGAACTGTTTGGTGCATAAGGGTTGTTAGCCGCTAATTTTTTTTTTGCTCCGAATTTACGGAAGATGAAGAACGCAGCAGCAGCAATAATCAACAACCAGACCCAACTTGGGATACCACCTTCTTCCTCAGGTTGTGCAGCAACTTCTGCTTGACTCGCTGGAACAGTATCATCATCTGCTAAAGCATTTGCTGCGACTGCACCAATTGCAGCACCAGCAACACCAGCAGCGACCATACCACCCACACCAGGACCAGACTTTTGTGGCGCAGTCGCTGGAGCAGCAGGTTGTTGGGCAGGAGTAGCTTGACGTGGTTGCTGATATGATTGGGTTGGAGCAGCAGAACGGCTCATACCATGGCTTTTACCACCACCAGCACGTTTTGCTTCTGCAAAAGGAGCTACCATGAGTGTCGCCATTAAAATACCCGCAACTAAACTACGCTGTCGAACTTCCATCTAAAATTCCTATTTTAAAAAGTTAATTTCACACTGTATTTATGCAGTCTTTTGGCTTAAATTTCAACTTAAACCTCAATTTTTTTCAGTATTCATACACAGTGTATAGTTAAATAAATTGATCAGCTGAATTAATGTTCATCCGCTAAGCTCATCGCTTCAGTTAAAGCTTCATGTAGACGGGCAACGGCGATAATGCGAACACCAGGAATATCCTTTTGTGGTGCATTCGCTCTAGGGACTATAATATATTTAAACCCGTGCTTAATTGCTTCCTTCAAACGTTCCTGCCCGTTAGGTACGGGACGAATCTCTCCCGATAATCCCACTTCGCCAAATACAGCCAATTGCTGAGGGAGTGCTTTTGCTCTCAAACTTGAAGCACAGGCCAATAAGACGGCGAGATCTGAACCTGTTTCAGTAATTTTTAAGCCACCAACAACATTCACATATACGTCTTGACCAGAAGTTTGAACACCACCATGTCGGTGCATGACGGCGAGTAGCATATTCAAACGGTTTTGCTCAAGACCTAATGCAACACGGCGAGGTTGACCATGCGCGTCATCTACTAGGGCTTGCACTTCAACTAAGAGTGGACGTGTGCCTTCTCGACTAATCATGACGATAGAACCAGGAATCGCTTCATCATATCGGCTAAGAAAGATGGCTGAGGGATTGGCAACCTCTCTAAGCCCTTTATCAGTCATCCCAAAAACACCGAGTTCATTGACTGCACCAAAACGATTTTTAACAGCTCGAATCATTCGATAACGTGAATCAGATTGACCTTCAAAATAAAGTACGCAATCGACCATGTGTTCTAAAACACGAGGGCCAGCTAAAGCACCTTCTTTGGTCACATGACCCACAATAAATAAAGCTGTTCCGCTGTTCTTCGCAAAACGTGTCAGAAGGGCTGCTGATTCTCGAATTTGAGAAACGCCGCCTGGCGCAGACTGTAAAGTTTCAGTGTATAAAGTTTGAATCGAGTCTAAGATCGCGACAGCAGGTCGTTCATGCGCTAATACTTCGCAAATACGCTCTACGCACGTCTCAGCCATCACTTTTAATTGATCAGTTGGAAGATCCAAACGATTGGCACGTAATGCAACTTGAGATAAAGATTCCTCACCAGTGACATATAGGGCGGAACTTTTCGCTGCAGCCATATGGGTTGCCGTCTGCAAAAGAATTGTTGATTTACCAATACCAGGGTCACCACCGATCAGTACAACTGAACCAGTAACAAGCCCTCCGCCTAAAACGCGATCAAATTCTCCAATCCCTGTTGCTAAACGTGTTTCGTGAGAAACTGAAACTTGATTCAATGTAGTGATTGATGCTGCTTGACCAGCATAACCACCTGCAATTTTTGGATTTGCACGATGCGTAATCGCAGGGGCAATGGTGACTTCAACTAAACTGTTCCATTCTCCGCATTCTGAGCATTGACCTGCCCATTTAGGATGATCTACGCCACATTGTTCACAGCGATATACACTTTTTGCTTTAGCCATAACTTGATATAGGTTTTTTGAATTTCTATATGCTGAGCATACTGAGTAAAGGTCACGAAAACAAAAAAATATTGATCAAATTTAAAAACAATAAGACAAGTCATGACGTGTGCTTTAACGAGATATTGAATTAAAGCGATCATGAATTAATTTATACTCATATCAAGAATCGACTGAGTTATTTGATATGCGCTTGTACGCCCAACATATTGATGCCATCGCACGTGAAATACAGCGTGATGTGCTGTTTATTCATTTTGAGAATTACACGGATGATCAGAATGAGGAAGAAAATATTCGAGATCTTGTGATTACATGGCTTGAACAACATGAAATTGAATTTGAGCCATGTCTAGGTTTGTCAGGTGAGGATGAAATTGATAGCTATCTGGGTGACCTATATCTAGATATTCCTTTTGATGAGCAAAATAAGCAGTATCAGCTGGTTAAAAATTATCTTGAAGATGATCAAGGCAATATGAAAATTGAACATGTTCTATTTTTTGTATTGAGCTTAGAGGTTGCGGAAGAAATTGCAAAGGATCAAGAGGAAAAACAAAATTTGAACGATCAGAAATTTTCGTGAAAAGACAAAAAAAGCCTCATCAATGAGGCTTTTTTTGGTTTGATTCTATTAATTTGTTTAATAAAGCTCACCAGATTTTCGTCGTTCAATAAAATCTTTAGATTCTTTCGCAATAACTCCAGAAAGTAACAATAAGGCAATTAAGTTTGGTGCTGCCATTAAACCATTGAAGGTGTCTGCGAAAAGCCAAACTAAATCAAGTGTGACGACACAGCCTACAAATACTGAAGCAATATAAATGAGACGATAAATAAATACTGACTTTTCACCCAGTAAATAGGTGCAACATTTTTCGCCGTAATAACTCCAACCTAAAATAGTTGAATATGCAAAAAAGATGATTCCGAACGTAACAACCCAGCCCCCAAATCCTGGTAGTAATTTGTCAAAAACACTAATGGTCAGAACAGCCCCAGTTTGATCACCAAATGTTTGTCCAGCCATGATGAAGCCCATGACTAAAACAATACCTGTGATTGAACATACAACAATTGTGTCAATGAAAGTACCAGTCATTGAAACTAAGCCTTGACGGGCAGGGTGGTCAGTTTTAGCTGCTGCCGCTGCAATTGGAGCAGAGCCCATACCAGCTTCGTTTGAAAATACACCACGGGCAACACCGTAACGAATCGCTGCACCAATCGCACCACCTGCTGCCGCTTCACCTGTGAATGCATAGGTAAAGATCATTTTTAAAGCAGGAACAACTAATTCAAGGTTATTGAAAATAATAATTAGCCCGCCAATGACATAGCCTAGAGCCATGACTGGAACAATAATTGAGGATGCTTTGGAAATAGACTTAATACCGCCTAAAATCACCAATGCAGAGAAAATTGTAATAATGATGGCAGTGGTGAGCGTGCTTATACCCAAACTATTTTCTACTGCTAGTGCCACTGTGTTTGATTGAACTGAGCTACCAATACCAAAGGATGCTAATGTACCAAATAATGCGAAGAGGACTGCGAGCCACTTCCATTTCGCGCCAAGTCCTCGTTCAATGTAGTACATTGGACCACCAGACATTTCTCCTTTTTCATTTTTTACACGGTATTTGACCGCCAAAACACCTTCACCGTATTTGGTTGCCATACCGAAAAATGCAGTCATCCACATCCAGAATACAGCACCCGGACCACCCAGTACACAAGCAGTCGCTACCCCTGCGATATTACCTGTACCAATCGTGGCTGAAAGTGCGGTCATGAGTGAGGCAAATTGTGAGATATCTCCCGAGTCTTTTTTTTCTGGGTGTTTCCCGAACACTTGTTTAAATGCCAAAGGAAGCATCCTGAATTGCCAAAAAAGTAGACGGAATGTTAAGAAAACACCTGTCCCAACAATCAGCACCAGCATATAAGGTCCCCAGACTAAGCCGCTGAGTGTTTCCATGATTGATTGTATTTCTTGCATAAATTACCTTCTTATTTTCCTGATTGTTTTTTACATGCATGATCAAGCAAGGGATATGCCATACTTTTGCGCGATCAAACACATCATTCCTTTTGATTATTTTTTGCACTTATATTTTTTACATATAACAACAAGATTTTCAATATTTTACTCAAAATAAGATAAATAAATATGATGAATAATTGATCACTCTAGTGATATATAAGAAAAATGAATTAATACTTTAAACTAATTAGAAAATATTGATCGTGCTAATTTTCTTTTTGAAATCTGATTTTTTTCAGTTAAGTTGTGCCGATTAATATATTTGGTGAATTTGAAAATGTCAGATCAAAATATAAATTCGCCTCAGCAAAATGGTGAATTACAACGAAGTCTATCCAATCGACATTTGCAGTTAATTGCAATTGGAGGCGCAATTGGGACAGGTTTGTTCATGGGCTCTGGGAAAACAATTAGCCTAGCTGGTCCTTCAATCCTTGTAATTTACATGATCATCGGTTTCATGGTTTTTTTAGTGATGCGAGCACTAGGCGAATTGTTGCTTTCAAATTTGCAATATAAGTCGTTTATTGATTTCGCCACGGATTTAATTGGACCATGGGCAGGTTACTTTGTGGGCTGGACCTACTGGCTGTGTTGGATCACCATCGGTATTGCAGATTTATCGGCGATCATTTATTACCTTCAGTTCTTCAATAATGGGATGCCTTTTAGCCCTGAAGAAGGGGTAATGATTAGCATCGCTGCAATCGTATTTATTATGGGATTGAATCTTGTTACAGTGAAACTGTTTGGTGAATTAGAATTCTGGTTTGCTTTAATCAAGATTATCGCAATTGTGGTTTTAATTGGCGTTGGCTTTTGGATGATATTTACAGGTTTCACTTCTACATCAGGTGAAATCGCAGCATTTAGCAATATTTGGTCAAACGGCGGGATCTTCCCAACAGGTGCAATCGGTTTCTTGGCAGGCTTCCAAATCGCAATTTTTGCTTTTGTGGGTGTAGAACTGGTGGGTACAACCGCAGCTGAAACTAAAGATCCTGAAACGAACTTGCCGAAAGCTGTCAACTCGATTCCTATTCGAATCATTATTTTCTATGTTTTGTCGTTGCTGGTGGTGATGTCGGTTACACCATGGAATAAGATTGATCCGAATATTTCCCCATTTGTAAACTTGTTTAGTCAAGCAGGTATTGCAGCCGCTGCTATTATTATGAATTTGGTTGTATTGTCTTCAGTGATGTCATCGATGAACAGTGGCGTATTCTCAACCAGCCGCATGCTGTTTGGCTTGTCGCGCGAGACTCAAGCTCCTGAAGCTTTTGGAAGACTGAATAAGCGAGCTGTGCCAGCGAATGCCTTGTATTTCTCAGCAGTATGTTTGTTACTAGGGGCAGCACTGCAATACTTCGTACCGAATACGGTGGAAGCATTTACTTTAGCGACAACACTTTCCACCATTTTATTTATTTGTGTATGGTTGATGATTATTTGGAGTTATGTGGTGTATTACAAAACACGCCCAGAACTTCATGCCAAATCGACATTTAAACTACCAGGTGGATTGGTGACATGTGCGATTGTTGCTATATTCTTTATTGGCATGATTGGAGTATTGGCTTTAGAAGATGATACTCGCCGTGCATTGATGGTGAGCCCCATCTGGTTTGTTATTCTGATCATTGGTTATTTTGGTTTTTATAAGAAAAAATAAAAACTTATAAATGATTTGCAATTTAGGTCAAAAGAAACGTCAGTAATTACTGGCGTTTTTTTATTACTGTTATTAATCTGTTGCGTTAAATACTTTGGTGAATTAGATGATCAAGGTATACTTCTATAAATTTTACTGATAGGTGTGGGTATGCGTATTTTGATCGGAGTTATCAGTGCAGCCGTTGTTTCAATCTTGGCTGGATGTGGTCAGACTGGTGCATTACAACTACCCAGTGATCCAAACTATGACAAGCGAGCACAATATTTAATTTATAAAAACAATGATCGCCCAAGTCAGGATCAAGCTGAACCTAAAGCAGATGCTGCACCTACTCAAGATTAATATTCATTTATTTTTTTCTCCAGCGCAATTTAGAAAGGATACATCCATGAGTTTCCCTCGCATTCAAGGGGTTTTGCACGCAGAACAATGTTCATTGGATCAACTTGCTCAGCAATTTGGTACACCACTTTATGTTTATTCAAAAGCAACTTTTGAAAAACATTATTTGGATATGGATCGTGCTTTTAATTTTATCGATCACCAAATTTGTTTTGCAGTGAAGTCAAACTCAAATATCGCTGTTCTAAATGTGTTGGCGAAACTTGGTTGCGGGTTTGATATCGTGACTGGTGGTGAATTAGCACGTGTTTTACGCGCAGGTGGTGACGCTTCTAAAATAGTCTTCTCTGGTTTGGGCAAGTCTGAAGCTGACATTCGTCAAGCATTAGAAGTGGGTATTGCGTGTTTTAATGTGGAATCATATGCAGAGCTTGACCGTATTCAAAAAGTTGCAGCAGAACTTAATGTAAAAGCTCCAATTTCACTTCGGGTAAATCCAGATGTTGATGCCAAAACACATCCATATATCTCGACTGGTCTTAAAGAAAATAAATTTGGTATTCCTTCTGATTCGGTATATGAAACGTATCAGTATGCAGCAAGTTTAAGTCACTTAGATATCGTAGGAATTGATTGTCATATTGGTTCACAATTGACTGAAACTCAACCTTTTGTTGATGCACTTGATCGTGTCATGAACATGATTGAAGCATTGAAAAAATTAGGGATCAACCTCAAACATATTGATATTGGTGGTGGTCTTGGTGTGACTTATAAAGATGAAGTTCCACCGACAGTTGAAGAATATGCAAATGCTTTACGTCCTGCATTAGAAAAACTTGGTCTTAAAGTGTATATGGAGCCAGGGCGTAGTATTTCGGCGAATGCTGGCGTATTGGTGACGAAAGTTGATCTTTTAAAGCCAACCAATCATCGCAATTTTGCAATTGTTGATGCAGCAATGAATGACTTGATTCGTCCTTCTTTGTACGAAGCTTGGATGGATATCCAAGAGGTTAATCAAAATTCGCAAACTGAGAAAAAAGTTTGGGATGTGGTTGGTGCGATCTGTGAAACAGGTGACTTCCTCGGTAAAGAGCGTGAACTTGCGATTCAAGCGAACGATCATTTGGCCGTTTTAGGTGCAGGTGCTTATGGTTTTGTGATGAGTTCAAATTACAACAGCCGAGGTCGTGCAGCAGAGGTGATGGTTGACGGTGATCAAGCACACTTAATTCGTCAACGTGAAACGATTGAGTCTCTGTGGGAACGTGAGTCCTTATTGCCTTAAGGAGACAATAGATGTTGCTAGAATTTACTAAAATGCATGGTCTGGGTAATGACTTCATGGTGGTTGATTTAATCAGCCAACGTGCTTATCTAGATCCTGTCATGATTCGCCGTTTGGCTGACCGTAATTTTGGCATCGGTTTTGATCAGTTATTAATTGTTGAAACACCAGATCATCCGAATGTGGATTTCAAATATCGCATTTTTAATGCGGATGGTTCTGAGGTTGAGCAATGTGGCAATGGGGTTCGTTGTTTTGCCAAATTTGTTCATGATCGTCATTTAACCAATAAAAATAAATTCAAAGTGCAAACAAAGGCGGGGATCGTCGAGCCTGAGTTGGGTGCGAATGGATGGGTGCGTGTGAACATGGGGTATCCGAAGTTCTTACCGAACCAAATCCCATTTCTAGCAGAAGCGCCTGCTGCTTTATATGATTTAGCTTTAGCGGACAATGAGACGATCAGCATTGATGTGGTTAATATGGGAAATCCGCATGCAGTGACTATTGTTCCAGACGTGTTAACTGCTGATGTTGCTAAAATAGGCCCGCAAGTGGAGTCGCATGAACGTTTTCCTGAGCGTGTAAATGCTGGATTTATGCAGATCGTTGATGAAAAACATGCTCGATTACGAGTTTTTGAACGTGGTGTGGGAGAAACATTAGCTTGTGGTACAGGTGCATGTGCTGCTGCTGTCTCAGGTATGCGCCGTGGTTTATTGTCTAGCAATGTGGAAATCGAACTTGCCGGCGGTAAATTGCTGATTGAATGGAAAGAGGGAGATGTGGTTTGGATGACTGGTCCAACTGCAACGGTTTATGAAGGTCGTTTGGATCTACGTTATTTTCAATAAAACTTATTTCCTAACTAAAAAGCCCTGAAATTCAGGGCTTTTTACTTTATGATTTGTTGGAATGCCCACGAGTATTGATGATTAGACATCGATTCAATAGAGAGAAAGCCAAATGCAATATGGCGCAATGCAATTGCTGTCAATGTGGTTGAAAGAGAGAAAGATTCAAAATCAATCTGAGCATACGCTTGAGGCGTATTTCCGTGATGTGTCTGGTTTCATTGACTTTTGTTATGAAAAGAAAATTGAATTAAATCAGGTTGAAGCATCTGATTTACGAGAATATATGGCTTATAAGGTTGAACATCATCAACTCAATAGTGCAAGCTTACAACGTCATTTAACAGCCATTCGTCAATTCATGAAATGGGCTGTGGAAGGGAAATATGTATCGAATAATCCCATTCATGATTTTAAGTTAAAAAGACAGCCAAGGCCTTTGCCGGGTATGGTTGATGTCGAAACGATTCAGCAAATCATGGATCAACCTGCACCTGAATCCTCTCAAGATCATCTCTTGTGGTTAAGAGATAAAGCTATTTTGGAGTTGCTTTATTCAAGTGGTTTGCGATTAGCTGAAGTACAAGGATTGAATATTCGAGATATCGATTTTACACGACAATTACTTCGAATTACGGGTAAGGGAAATAAAACTCGGGTTGTTCCTTTTGGTTTAAAAGCGAAAACAAGTTTAATTGAATGGCTCAAAGTCCATCGTATCTGGTGTGGAGACATTGAATTGGATTCCCCAGTTTTTATTACCAAAAAAGGGAGTCGATTGACGAATCGACAGATTGAAAATCGAGTCAAATTGCAAGCACAAAGAGCGGGCGTAAATGTGGATTTACATCCTCACTTACTGCGACACTGTTTTGCTAGTCATCTGCTTTCAAACAGTGGTGATTTACGAGCAGTTCAAGAAATGCTAGGTCATAGTAATTTATCTACGACACAAATTTATACTCAGTTAGATTTTGATCGTTTGGCTCAAGTCTATGATAAAGCTCACCCTAGAGCCCAAAAATCTTAATCCTCAGTATTAAGTATATTGAATATACCTAATACTGTACTGAATGATAAAGTTATCTGTTTATAGTGCTGGTGTGTGTATAGGTATCATACGTGCGGGATTCACTTTTTGGAATGCGACTGCGATTTCAAATAAAGTCGGCTCATCAAATTCACGAGCAATAAACTCGATGTTAACATTCATAGGATAACTACTGCGACTTGAGTTGACTGATTTAGCAGGCATAGATAATGCAGGAAAACCACTAAACGGACTTAGGCGATTATTGGTACCTGTGGTCGGGCTACTTCCTAAATTACCAGCGAACCCAGTAATAGAAGGGTAGGCTAAAGCGTCGTATTGTACGCCTTTACGAGTACCATCTAGTTCAACATTATTTAAAGCGCTGTTCATGCGTAAGCGCACGAATGGACTTCTTTCAATGGTGTTGCGCTCATAATTCTCAATATATGAAGCACTTGTTGGATCAGAATTATAGCCACTGAAGTTACGGATCATTAGTTCACTAGCGAGTAAATCTTCATACGATTGGTAAATACTTCTTGTGGTCTTTAAATACTCTGTAAGTGATATTTTAAATTCAGCACTTGAAAGACTCGAATAACGTGTCAAAATTGTATTTAGATCGCTTATTGTAACTATTTCTACAGTTGCTCCAGCCTCTTCAAGTTTAGTAATTGCGTTGTCCATTGCTTCTTTAACGAGATTGTAGTCTTCTTTCTGTTGAGTGGTTGAACCTTCGGAAGGGTAAAGTGCTTGTACTATACCAATACGCTTTCCTGCAAGACTTACAGTGTCATGAGGAACGTAGCTATTCGGTTGATTAATCAATTCGCGATAAGCAGACTCTGATTTTAGAAGAGGAGAAGTACGTGCAAATTCACTGCGTTGATTTGAACTTAATGAGCTATCGAATCCGATCATTGCATCCATTAACTTTGCACAGTCAATAGCTTGTCTACACATTGGTCCAGCAGTATCTTGAGTTGGTGCCAGTGGAATAATTCCATCTTGGCTCAAAAGACGTAAAGATGGTCGTAAACCGACAAGACCCTGTACTGATGAAGGCACACGAATTGACCCTCCCGTATCAGTTCCTATTCCCACCATTGCAAAACTTGCAGATATGGCAGCGCCAGTTCCTGATGATGAACCACCTGGGCCTTTACTTAAGTCATACACATTTTTAGTTTGATCACCTAGAGTTGATTTTCCACCAAAGCCGAAAGCGAACTCATCAAGATTGGCTTTTCCTAAAATGATTCCGCCATTTTCTTTGATATTTTTTATGATATAGGCATCATCATGTGGAAAATTATCTTTTAATGCTACAGAACCTGCTGTGTTCGCCATATCTACAGCATCAATATTGTCTTTAGCGAGTACAGTGACACAGTGAAGAGGTCCTGAAAGTTTCGAATTTTTTGCAAATTGTTGGTCGAGCACTTCTGCTTCTTTAAGTGCATTTGGGTTTAAAGAAATAATGCTATTGAGCTCTGGACCTTGTCGATCGTAAGCTGATATACGATTTAAATAACCTTGCACAACATCAACACAAGATGAACCTTTGCTTAAAATCGAGTTATGCAAATCACTAATGGTTGCTTCTACAGGATTAAACGGGACAGGAGGCGGCGTGTTAGAATTATTTGTGCTACTTTCATTGTCACCACAGGCTGTTAAGAAAGTTGCTATCGTGACAACAAGCAAAGTTTTTTTAAATGTGATCATGTGCATTCCCCAGATTAAGTTCAAACTGGTTAAGCAATGAATGTGCCATTCTAAAAATGAATGAAATTTACAGTTTTATGCTCCATAAAATAGCTAATAACCATTGATATAAATAAAATGCGTTAATTTAATGCGAATAAAATTATTTGAAAAATAATGTATTGTTGGGATTGAGCTTTTGAAAGCTGCGCTTTTAAAAATAATTTTCCCTTAAACTTTAGCTTAAATTTTTCGAATTGATTTTTTTTAATACGATTTTTAAGGTATAACTTTAATAGATGGATTTAAGTTGTATACAAATTAAAAAATATTTTGCAGGAATGATTAGGTCAAGCCATGATTGACAATATTGATCAAAAGTATCAGCAACTCTCTTCAGCACAAAAAGACATTTTTGCAGGTTATGGTTTACGTCAGGTGAAACATTTTGTGGAAATCAATTTACCGATGATTGAGGCCGCTCTACCTAACAATGCCTATGTGCAGGGTATTAATACTGAAGGAAAAATCCAAGCGATTGATCCAATAGCATCTAAGACTTATTTGTGGATTTCTGATCAGCAATGGCAAGAAAGACCTATTGCAGATCAAGGAGTTGATTTGAAAGAAGACTTTATTGAAGTTTGGAAAATTTTTGAACTAGAACAATATCCTATTATTGAATTGAGTCACGTCCATCGTGATTACTTGGCGGCGCTCAATCAAGTTTGAAAAAAATCATTTAAAAAACAGGGCTAATAATTTTAGCTCTGTTACTTTATAGAAAATTAAATTTACCCATTTCCAACAACTCAATACATAAAGATAAAATTATTGATTAAATAACGTTCAATTTTGTTTCATATATTTATTCTGCTCATTCGATTCAGTCAAATTCTTTACACTTGTCTAGTAATTTTGAATTTTTTGGAGAGGGGTAAATGATTAAATTTCATGAAAATAATATCCATGCCGCCATTTTTGATATGGATGGCACAATGTTTGATACGGAGCGACTTCGTTTTCAAACTTTGAAGCAAGCATCATTAGAACTCATTGGTGTCGAATTTACAGACGCCTATTTATTATCTTGTTTAGGTTTAAGTGCTCGTAGTGCCGAAAAACTGGCAAATCAGCAATATGGTCAAGAAGTGCCGTATGCGGAAATTAGAAAGCGAGCAGATCAGCTAGAACTTGAGCATGTAAGAAAATACGGAGTGCCGATTAAATTTGGACTCATGCAAGTTCTTGAACGTTTAAGAAAGTCCAATCTGAAAATGGCAGTAGCAACTTCGAGTCGACGTGAAATAGCTGAAGAGTATTTAATCAATGCCAATGTATATAAGTTTTTCGACATTATCGTATGCGGCGATGAGGTTGATAATGGAAAACCACACCCAGAAATTTTCTTAAAAGCTGCTGAGCAACTGAACATTGATCCAACTTTATGTTTAATGTTTGAAGACTCAGAAAATGGAGTGATGTCGGCGTTTGAAGCGGGTGGATTAACGGTATTACTTCAAGATATCAAAGAACCTAATTCAACCATGCTCGAAAAAGCGAATTTCTTTTACGAAAGCATGCATGATTTTCTGGAAGATTTGAATCAATTTACACCAAAATTAAAAATGCCTGCTCTATTTGACTCTTTTCCTCAGACTTTAAATCAGCATGTCGTGGGGATACATGGTTTTGGGGCAATAGGTGGTGGCTATATTGCCCAAGTATTGTCTCATTGGGATGGATATACTCGACCAAAACAAATCTATGCTTCAACGCGGAATTCACTCTATAGAAATAGTGTGAATACTTTTGGTGGTTACAGTATTCGTTATGGGCAACACTCTCATGACGAGCGAATAGACAATATAACCGTCATAGATGCATCAAATATTGAAATGATGCAGCACATGTATATTGAATCAAGTTTAATTGCACTGTGTTTACCTGAAAAGGCAATCGAGCAAGAGGCTAAAACCATTGCTCAAGGGTTGTATGCGCGTTATATCCATTTTGAAGAACAGTTGAATCCTCTAACAGTTTTAATTGTTTTAAACAAAGTAGGCGCAAAATCATTAATTGAACAACAGATTTGTAGTGCTTTGCATGAAATTACGGATGCGAAGACAGTCAATATCATCATGTCGCAGCACTATTTTTGCGATACAGTAGTCAATCGAATGGTAGCGAAAATTACAGATCAAAAACTATTTAGACAGTTAAAAATCAAATACAATATTTTTAGACATGTGCAGGATGAGCATGATTTAGACGTGACGGATGTGGATGAAGGGACGCGTTTAAATGCTGAACAAGAACAATTGGCTACTCAGTATATTGACGATCTATACGAAAAATTCAAATCGGCGCATATTCTACAAAATCTAGAATTGATCTTATTTCATGCCGAAACAGATATGCCACTTTATGTGGAAAATAACAGTCCTTTATTGGCAAAAATGCGCCAAATGATTCTGGTTGAAGAGATTGAAGAGATACAGTTAATCAAAAATCGCATGTGGAATGGTGTGCATGCAATGACAGCATGGGCTGCAAGTTTTCGACAATATGAAACGATCGGGATTGCACTGTCTGATGAGCAAATTTCTAAATTTATGTTGGCAGTACTCCATGAGGTTAAAGTTGGATTAAAGGATCTACTACCACATCGAAAAGAAAATTTAGAATTGTTGGCGAAGAGTTTTATCGACTCTTGTGAGACGGCTTATAAAGACCCATGTGATCGAGTGGCACGAGACCCATATCGTAAGTTAGGTTTTGGTGAGCGGGTACTATCTTCATTGGCATACAATTTTCAACGTGGCAAGCCTTATCAGGAAATTCTCAAAGGGCTTGTATTGGGTTATGCATACGTTATATTGAAGCAAAATCAACGATTTGAAGGTGTGATTCGGCATTTTGCTCAGCAACTTAGTCAAACTGAATTGGAACTTGAGGATCAATTGTATTTGCAGGAAGAGCTGAAACGGAGACTCAAAATTTGTGATCCTAAATTGAGTGAATCAGTGGATCAGCATGTACTTTTAGAAAAAATTTTGAATGAAAAAATCGAGGTTGAAAAAACTTAAAGCATTGAACATTGAACATTGAACTTTTTAACTTGATCAAAATGGATAATCGGTCCGATCTGAAAAGTCAGTCTGATCGATTGCTTAATGGTATTAAATTGATTGCAGGGGCAGTTGATAGCTTTGTTTAATGATTTGACTGGGTAAATCCGTTTTCACACTGGTAATCCCATTTTTTTTGGTTAAGTGTTCTGACTGAAATTTACGATAGTTCTCCAAATCAGGTACGATAACTTTTAACATCGCATCACATTCGCCCAAAATAATATAGCATTCCATGACTTGAGGGAGTTCTTTCATCGCTTCAATAAAAGTATCGATGGTTTCAGCGTCTTGTCCCACCAACCAAATACGCGAAAATAGAATAAGTTGTAATCCGATTTTTTGAGGATCAACAATGGTTGTGTATTGCTGGATGACTCCAGCATCTTCGAGAATTTTTACGCGTCTTAAACAAGAGGATGGTGATAAGCCAATCTCTTTGGCTAAATCATTATTTTGAATTCGACCGTTGGTTTGAAGTTCATGAATGATACTTTTATCGATACGATCTAATTTAACTGAAATTGATTTAGATATTATTTTCATATATTAGAATTAAATTCTAAAAATTAAAGAATAAATAGAATATTTGAAATCCTATTTTATGTAAATTCGAAGATACTTTTTTTTCATTTTCATTAATGATGGAAGAAAGAAAATGTCTACCTATTGGTTATTTGCTTTGACAGTTATCCCTCTTATTTTTACGCCTGGTCCGGATATGTTATTTATTCTGTCACAGGTAATGGGTAAAAATGCGAAAGCAGGCGTTATGGCGACTTTAGGGGTGTGTTTGGGTTATTTCGTCCATTCTTTTTTAGTCGTTGTGGGTATTGCGGCTATCATTATTTCTTTCCCTATTATTTTTGAAACGATCAAATGGTTAGGAATCTGTTATTTGCTTTATTTGGCATTTAATTTGATTCGATCTGCGCTTAATCACAAAAATATTGAAATTAAACAAAGTCAGGTCATTAGTCCGATTCGACGCGGTTTTATAACATCCTTACTTAATCCTAAAGGTATGCTTATTTATTTTGCGATTTTACCTCAATTTATTAACCAGCATACCTCTTCGATTATGGGACAGGGGATTGTCTTATCCCTAATCTTCATTGGATTATGCTTAATTATTTATTCATCATTGAGTTTTGTATTTGCATTTTTGACACAGAAAACAGGGATAAATGAAAAACGTCAAAAATGGATTGATGGTGGTTCGGGAGTGATGCTTTCATTGGCAGCAACATGGCTCATTGTGAATTAACATTAAAAAAGCGCAAACTAATGTTTGCGCTTTCTATTCAAATAGAATTAACTTTGGTTAAATTATACTCAAAAAGAATAGCTGTTATTGTAATTTTTGCTGTCTGTTATGACATTTTTTACCTCAAATTTGGTGACTCACGCCAACGCTTTTCAACGTAAAATAAGAGTCTACAGCATCAATTCAACTGATGTAGTTAATAAATTAAAAAAATATTAAAAATCAAAGTTTAATTTTTTACAAAAAATATTGAAAAGCTGACAAATTTATTAACAAAATAATTTTGTGAACGCTCCGTTCAACGAAAATTACGCTTTTTTACAGCAGTTTTGTGAATTGTGACTTGACCGAAATGCCAAACACATTGCAAGATAGGACACCTAAAAATTTTAAATGAAGAGTTATTATAACTTTTCTGAATATTTACTTCTGTTAAAACAGCCGAGGATTACATGAAGGCTCTTGTTGCTGTAAAACGTGTGGTTGATGCCAACGTTAAAGTTCGCGTAAAGCCGGACAATAGTGGGGTTGACCTTACTAACGTTAAAATGTCAATTAACCCATTCTGTGAAATCGCAGTGGAAGAAGCGGTTCGCTTAAAAGAAAAAGGAACTGTTTCAGAAATCGTTGTTGTTTCTATTGGTCCTAAAGAAGCGCAAGAACAAATCCGTTCTGCAATGGCGCTTGGTGCAGACCGCGGTATCCTAGTTGAAGCTGATGACAGCCAACTTGGTGCTTTAGAAGTTGCGAAGATTCTTAAAGGCGTTGTAGACGCTGAACAGCCACAACTTATCCTTCTTGGTAAACAAGCAATTGATGACGACTCTAACCAAGTTGGTCAGATGCTTGGTGCATTACTTGGTGCTGGTCAAGGTACATTTGCTTCAGAAGTTAAAGTTGAAGGCGATAAAGTACAAGTGACTCGTGAAATCGACGGTGGTTTACAAACTGTTGAACTAGCACTTCCAGCGATCATTACGACTGACTTACGTTTGAATGAGCCACGTTATGCTGCTCTACCAAACATCATGAAAGCACGTAAGAAACCGCTTGATACTAAATCTCCTGCAGATTTTGGTGTTAATCCTGCAACTAAGCTTAAGACTGTTAAAGTTGAAGCGCCTGCTGAACGTAAAGCTGGTGTTCAAGTGAAGTCTGTTGATGAGCTTGTTGAAAAACTAAAAAATGAAGCGAAAGTGATCTAATACAGAAGGATAAAAATCATGAGTATTTTAGTAATCGCTGAGCACGACAACAAAGCACTTAACGGTGCAACTTTAAACGTTGTAGCTGCGGCTCAAAAAATCGGTGGTGATATCACTGTATTAGTTGCTGGTTCAGGCGCTCAAGCAGTTGCTGATGAAACTGCTAAAGTTGCTGGTGTAAGCAAAGTTCTTTTAGCTGACGATGCTGCATATGCAAACCAATTGGCTGAAAATGTAGCGAAGCTTGTTGCTTCAATTGGTACAGGTTATTCACACATTCTTGCGGCGTCTACAACGACGGGCAAAAACGTACTTCCACGTGCTGCAGCACTTCTTGATGTAAGTATGATTACTGACATTATTGCAGTTGATGGTCCTAAAACTTTCAAGCGTCCAATCTATGCTGGTAACGCGATTGCAACTGTAGAGTCTGGTGAATCAGTTGTTGTTGGTACAGTGCGTGGTACAGCGTTTGATGCAGTTGCTGCTGAAGGTGGATCTGCTGCGGTTGAAGCTGCAACTTCTACTGGTGATGCGGGTATTTCTAAGTTCGTATCTGAAGAAATCGTAAAATCAGAACGTCCAGAATTAACAGCAGCTCGCATTGTTGTATCTGGTGGACGTGGTGTAGGTTCTGGTGAGAACTACCATAAAGTACTTGATCCATTAGCTGATAAGCTTGGTGCAGCTCAAGGTGCATCTCGTGCAGCAGTAGATGCTGGTTTCGTTCCAAACGATATGCAAGTTGGTCAAACGGGTAAAATCGTTGCGCCAGACCTTTATATTGCTGTAGGTATCTCTGGTGCGATTCAGCACTTGGCAGGTATGAAAGATTCTAAGGTGATCGTTGCGATCAACAAAGATGAAGAAGCTCCAATTAATGCAGTAGCTGACTACTGGTTAGTAGGTGACTTAAATACAGTGGTTCCAGAATTAGTTTCTAAAATCTAGTTCAGCATTGCTGTACTAATGCTCTGATCGAGTAATGATTCATTTCATTTTACTTGGTCAGGGCATTTTTATATTTAATCATCAAAAAAATCTCATAAAACAAAATTATAGATTATTCTCATCAAGGGATCAGAATTTACCGTTTTATATGTTTTTTGTAATTGTGATATGATTCGCCATCATTTTTTAAGCTCATTCATACTTTCAATGTATTAATGAGGGAGTTTGTGTTTTGCTGGTCGACACCCGAATAACCTTACCGCTTGTTCTAATCGCGGTCTCATGTTTAATTTTTCCATTATTTAATCAAGTCCATTTCAATGTGTTTGGTATGGAAGACGTGCGTCTGATTGAAAATTTACAGGCTCTTTTATTGTTGTCCTTTGCAGTTATTAGCTATTTTTACATAAAGCCTTTACAGCTTAGAGAAGGTAAGAAAGAGTTTTGGCTTTGGGCTGTTTGCTGGTGGGTTTTATTGTTTGGTCGTAGTACCAGTTGGGGGCGAGATTATTTCCCTGATGTCCCAAAAATCTATTTTCGAGGTATCTCAATTGTATTGATTGGGTCTGTGGTTTTTCCACTATTGAACCAAAAATTACGCACAGAGATTGTGAACAAGTTTAAGACAGCTATTATCCCAGTTTGGGCCTTGGTTTTGGCTGTGATTGGGCTCGTTGTTTCTGATGCGATAGAGCATCATCGCTTTATAGGGATGCTCCTGCTCACAGAAAATAGTAATGAAAGCTTACTCGAAGAGCTGTATGAGTTTCCGTTGATTTTAAGCTTATTTGCAATTTCTTTTAGTTTAATGAAAGCGGACAAGCGCGAACTTCATCATTGAAGAATATTCATGTATTTATAAAGATCCTTACGAGGATCTTTTTTATGTATAAGTAGCAAAAAAGTGATTTTTATCATTCATTTTAGGGCAATACTGTTTAAGAATTTTGTGTTGAAAACTTAGTCATTTTTATGAATAAAATTAAACAGATCATCCATAAAATTTAGGGACAAAAATACGGATTTGTGCTATAATTTTCGGCTGAGTTTTAGAATTTAGCTCCATAGATTTTGGGCTAATTTTTTGCAAGATTGATTATATAAATCGAGCAGTTTCTTCAAGCTGTTTGTAATAAGGAGTATGCATGAGCGTATCGGAAATTCGACCGATTGCCATTGAGGATGAACTGAAGAGCTCATATCTCGACTATGCTATGAGTGTCATTGTCTCTCGTGCACTACCAGACGTTAGAGATGGTTTAAAGCCAGTTCATCGCCGTGTTCTTTATGCGATGCATGAGCTTGGAAATGATTATAACAAAGCTTACAAAAAATCAGCGCGTGTCGTTGGTGATGTAATCGGTAAATACCACCCTCATGGTGACTCTGCTGTATACGAAACAATCGTTCGTATGGCACAAGATTTCAGTTTACGTTATCAGTTGGTTGATGGTCAGGGTAACTTCGGCTCTGTTGATGGTGACAGTGCAGCAGCGATGCGTTATACCGAAGTGCGTATGCGTAAATTAACGCATGAACTGTTAGCTGATTTAGAAAAAGATACAGTAGAGTGGGAAGATAACTACGACGGTTCAGAGCGTATTCCACAAGTTATGCCAACTCGTGTGCCAAATTTACTCATTAATGGTGTCACGGGTATTGCTGTAGGTATGGCAACCAATATGGCGCCGCATAATATGACTGAAGTGGTCAATGCGTGCTTAGCCTATGCCAATAATCCGAATATCAGTATTGAAGGATTGATGGAGCATATTTCGGGTCCAGACTTTCCTACAGGCGGTATCATTTACGGTAAATCAGGTATTGTTGATGCTTATCGTACTGGTAAAGGTCGTTTATTTATTCGTGGTAAGTACCATTTAGAAGAAGACCAAAAAACAGGTCGTACGACGATTGTATTCACTGAAATTCCATATCAAGTGAACAAAGCAAAAACGATTGAACGTATTGCTGAACTTGTGAAAGAGAAGAAGCTCGAAGGTATTTCAGAGTTACGCGACGAATCTGATAAAGAAGGGATGCGTATTGCAATTGACTTAAAGCGTGGCGAAAACGCTGAAGTAATTGTTAATAATTTATTCCAAAATACTCAGCTTCAAAATTCATTCAGTATTAATATGGTTTGCTTGGATAATGGCCAGCCAAAGCTGATGAATTTAAAAGACATCATTGCTGCTTTCATTCGCCATCGTCAAGAAGTTGTAACACGTCGTACGATGTTCGAATTACGTAAAGCGCGTGAACGTGGTCATATCTTGGAAGGTTTAACGGTTGCTTTAGCAAATATTGATGCCATCATCGAAACCATTAAAACCTCTGCGAATCCGCAAGAAGCACGTGAACGTTTGCAAGCAGGGGAATGGTCTGCAGGTGGTGTAGTTGCTTTATTGGAAAAAGCAGGTTCAGTTTCTGTTCGCCCAGATGAGATTGAGGGTGAAGATCCTAATAAACCGTTTGGATTATCTGGCAATATTTATCGTCTCTCGCCGACTCAAGTGGGTGCAATTTTAGAATTACGTTTGCATCGTTTAACTGGTTTAGAACAAGATAAGCTGCATGCAGAATATTCTGAAATTTTGGCACAAATTGCAGAGTTGACAGCAATTCTTAATGATTTTGAATTGTTGATGAACGTGATTCGTGAAGAGCTTTCACTTATTCTTCAGCAATACGGTGATGAGCGTCGTACTGCGATTGTAGAATCTCGTGTAGATTTCTCTCGTGAGGATTTAATTCCAGAAGAACAAGTTGTTTTAACCGTTTCTCAATCAGGCTATGCGAAAACACAGCCACTTTCTGATTATGCTGCGCAACGTCGTGGTGGGCGTGGTAAATCAGCAACGTCTATGAAAGAAGATGATTACATTCAACATTTGATTGTGACATCTAACCATGCAACAGTTTTATGCTTTACCAATGTCGGCAAAGTCTATCGCTTAAAAGTTTTTGAAGTGCCTCAAGCTTCTCGTGGTGCAAAAGGTCGTCCTATGGTGAACTTATTGCCATTAGATGAAAATGAGACAATTACTGCTATTCTGCCAGTGATTGATGCACCGAAGAAATTTAAAGAACGTCTAGCCGATTTCCGTCAGTTTGTTAAATCTCATCAAGCTCAATTACAGCAAAACGAAATCATTGCTGCACACTATGATGCATTAGAAAAATCATTTGCTGATCTAGCAGATGGTGACGATCTATCGGACGAATTGCGTACACATCTGAAAGAGTTAGGAGTTGAATTATCAACTACAGATCTTGATGATGAAGTAGTAGTTGAATTTGCTGAGCTTGCAGAAAACTTACGTAAAAACTTCTATGTCTTTATGGCAACTGAATACGGTACGATCAAGCGAGTTGAACTTGAGCAGTTCTCTAATGTACGTTCAAATGGTTTACGTGCAATCGAGTTAGCTGGAGATGACCGTTTAATTGGTGTTGCGATTACTGACGGTGAACAACAAATTATGTTGTTCTCGAATGAAGGTAAAGCGATTCGATTTGCAGAAACTGATGTACGTGCAATGGGTCGTTCTGCGAAAGGTGTACGTGGTATGCGTGTCACCATTGGATTGGCTCAAGCGGAAGAAATTGAAGACAATGATGTAGATTCAGAAGATGAAGATACGGATTCTAATTTCTTAAGCCGTATTGTTTCATTAGTTGTTGTCCCGGCAACAGGTGAAGTGCTATGTGCTTCAGCTAATGGTTACGGTAAGCGTACGCCAGTGGATGACTTCCCGACCAAGAAACGTGGTGGTAAAGGCGTCATTGCGATCAAGACATCTGATCGTAATGGTGAGCTGGTTGGTGCCGTAGCGATCGATGTCAGTAAAGAAGTCATGCTGATTTCTGATGGTGGTACGCTAGTACGTACTCGTGCATCTGAAATTGCTCAGACGGGTCGTAATGCACAAGGTGTACGTTTAATCCGCTTAGGTGAAAACGAGACATTGGTTGGTGTTGAAGCGATTGAAGCTGTTGAGGAAGATGATTTTATAGAATCAGTTGAAGGTGAAGAGGCTTCAATTGAATCTAATGAATCAGTAGATACTCAAGAAATTGATACGACTGATAGCGATGAAAAATCTACAGATGAGTAATTTGTAGGAATTAAAAAAGGACGCTGAAGCGTCCTTTTTTAATTAACAATAGTCTAAAAAAGAATTTTAATTAAAAATGAAACTCAAATTTAATTATAGCTTGCTGATTGTAATAGCACTGTTTATAACAGCATGTAGTGAACCCTTTCATTTCAGCTGAATGAAGGAGAGAGGGGAATCTGAGGAATATTGTTCATAAACAAAACATTCAGCTGTAAATACTGATGCGCTTTATGATGCAGTTCGAGATAAAAATAATGAAATGGTTGTTGAAATTGTAGATCAAGATATAAAAGATGGATTTTTATTACACAGTCATTTTAAAAGAGTCAGCTATGAATGATATGGTGAGATGTTTTAATTGTTCGCATGAAATGAAAGACAATACAACGAAATAGTCATAATAAATTTTGTCAGATTGAGAGCTGTTGTAGTGAGCGATTTAAACTTACTAACTACGGTGTCTCTCAAAATATAGTAAACATAAATCTCTGATAAATGTAGAGCTTATTGAAAAAATAGCTTTAGTGTGAAAACAAGATTGAAATTATTTAAGTTGAATATACTGCAAGCTATGGTTATCTGTGGTTAAATGCCATCATTTTATTGTGTTTCACTCTGAAAGGAAAAATCATGCGCGCGTACAACTTCTGTGCTGGTCCTGCGGCATTACCTACTGCTGTATTAGAAAAAGCTCAAGCTGAGATGCTTGATTGGCAGGGTAAGGGCCTATCAATCATGGAAATGAGTCATCGTAGTGCAGACTACGTCGCTGTTGCTGAAAAAGCAGAAGCAGACTTACGCAAGTTGATGAATATTCCTGAGAACTACAAAGTGCTTTTCTTACAGGGTGGTGCTTCTCTACAATTCTCTGCGATTCCATTGAATCTATTAGGGAAAAATAACAAAGCAGATTATATCCATACTGGCATTTGGTCTGAAAAAGCTTTAAAAGAAGCAAAACGTTATGGCGAAATTAACGTGATCGAAGCTGGTATTAAAGATGCAGATGGTAATCTTGCAATTTCTGATGAAAGTACATGGAATTTATCTGCTGATGCTGCCTATGTTCATTATGCAGATAACGAAACGATTGGTGGTATTCAATTTAAAAATATCCCAACTACGGATAAACCACTGGTTGCAGATTTATCTTCTAGTATTTTGTCGGCACCAATTGATGTTTCAAAATTCGGTCTTATTTACGCGGGTGCGCAAAAAAATATCGGTCCTGCTGGTTTAACATTGGTAATCATTCGCGATGATTTATTAGATCAAGCAAAAGAAGAAATTCCGAGCATCTTGAAGTATTCAGCGCAAGCGAAGAACGATTCTATGGTGAATACACCTTCTACTTATGCTTGGTATTTATCAGGCTTAGTATTTGAATGGTTGCTTGAACAGGGTGGTGTAGAGGCAATTCATCAAGTGAACCAGCAAAAAGCTGAATTATTGTATGGTTATATTGATTCAAGTGACTTCTATGCAAATCCAATTGCGAAAGAATATCGTTCAATTATGAATGTACCATTTACATTGGCGAAGCCTGAACTTGAAAAGCAATTCCTGAAAGAAGCAGAGGAAAATAATTTGTTAAATCTTGCAGGACATCGTTCAGTAGGTGGTATGCGTGCGAGTATTTACAATGCAGTGCCACTTGAAGGTGTACAAGCACTTGTGAAATTTATGGATGATTTTGCGAAGCGTAATGCTTAAAATCAGTTCGTAAAAAAGCCTGTCATATGACAGGCTTTTTTATGTGTCTAAAACGTAGATGAAAGTAATCAACGCTAATTTATTAAAATGCTGGAATAAGATTGGTAAAGTGGAAAATAAAAGCAGCGAGGAAAACACCTAAGAAAAAGAAACAGTAAGCACCCTTGTCTACACGAATACGAGGGCGTGCTTGTTCCATTAAGCCTGTTGATTGTTCCGGTATAATTTTCATCTAGGAGCCTAAATATTACTTTATATAGTTAAATCCTATTTATTTGATGTATTTTTAGCATAAATATTCGCCTGAATCCATATATTTCCACGAATATATTGACCAATTTCGAAATTTTTATAATTCTCATCCTTAGTCGCGATACGAATAAGTGTAGCAGGTTGGTTTTCTTCCAAAATAAGTGTTACATCATAAAGTTGATAAAATTGATCGTTGAACTGCATTTGGGTCTTGCCAACCACTTTTCCTTGGAACCAGGCCTCATCTTCCTGACCCATGGTTTCACCGTACAAGTAAGCCACCATTTTCGAAAAATCGACCGTTACAGGTTCTTTATCGGCATCTGATTTAGGTTCCCAAGCATCAATCAGCTGCTGTAAATTATCTGGCGCTACACCATTGTGTTCACTCAAAATTTCATTTAAAGCACGATGGTGTTTAATTGAAGCTGGATCATCCACAACAATTTGTTCTTGATCAGCAACTTTTTCTAGCTCATAAGCCCACGCATTTAATTGGACTTTATAAGATTGATTTTTTTGGTATTGAATTTGGTTAACACTGTATAAGCTATCAAAAGCATAAACCACACTATTATCACTAACTTTTAATTGTAACACTGCTTGCGTGTTGGACTTACATGTAATGATGCGTTCAATCGTCGCGTTCAACGTATAAGGACTATCAAAAGTAGGGAAGGCTGTTTTGACTGCTTTAGGTTTATTGTCTTCTACAGCAATGACTTGAACCAATTGGATAGGTTGTTGTCTAGGTCCTTGAATTAGCCAAACATTCGGATCCATATCTTGTTCTTCAGCACAAATCCCCATCGGCATGACAGGTGCATTTAGTGCTTCACTCAACCATTTTGGAACCTGAACAGTCGGATCATCAGTTAACAGCGCCCAATGTTCTACATGGCTACCAAAGCTTTGATCTTCTATCGTAATAATTTCAGGTTTGTTTTGATTGTTCATATGCTCATTCTAAGATTGAGTGAATTACTTTATGTAATATCGAGGATAATTGATATTTTTCAAGTCTTGAATTGTTTTTTCTTTATGCAATCCAAAAGTTTAACGTGGCATAAATGAAAAAGAGCACCTAAGTGCTCTATGGGAATCATGAGTTAGAACTTAAATGTAACATCTGCAATGAATTGACGACCGATTTCAGGACTTGGTGTTGGTGTCACTGAGGATGTATTGGAAGAAAAATACTCATTTTTACGGTTAAGTACATTATTAATGGTTAAACCAAAAATAGTTTGCGTATTCTTTGAACTCGGTATTGTGTAGGTAGTACGCATATCCCAATTCAAAGCATTTTTCGTTTTATATGCAGTGTAAGTGTCATATTTCATACCATCGAGTTCATAGACAAATTCAGTTTTACTGGTACTCAGGGTTTTTTTCATACCTGGTGTCCCTGCACGATAGCTAAGATAATGATTAATATTTAAAGGAATATTATTAAAACCAATATTCCAATCTAGTCTAACTGTCCATGGTGTATTGAAATTATCAGTGGGTTTATCTTCAGCATTAATCAGTTTGCCATCATAATAAATTTGTGATGTACCTGTGTAGTAGTTGCTTTCATAGCTATCAAAATTACGATTTGTATCTGTCATATCGGCATTTAGGCTTAAATAATGCACAGAATTTTTAAATACAAGTGGTTTAATATTTTTTAAAGAGAACGTTAATATTTCAGCTTCAGATTTTCCTGAGTTGTTATAAGACTTATTACCTTGCTGCTGGCGTAATTGGTCTTTGTTCTCTCGCTGAACATATTTTAAACCAGTATTGATGTTCCAAATATTGGTGTTAAAAGCAAATACAGATTCATCTGAAAACGGCGTATCCAGCTCTGACCTTGATTTGAAGGATGGCATATACGTCGGATCGAGTTCCCAACCTTCAGAAAGACTATTTCTCTTAAATTTTGTCTGTAATCGACCTCGTTGATCTTGTAATTCGTTGGCGAATGCGTTTAAACCATAATAGCGATTCCAACCAGCCGTGATAAATAATTGATCATTGCCAAATGGCTTCAAAACAAATGAACTACGAGGTGCAATATTTGTATTTTGAGTCAGTGAATCATAATCAGCTCTTAAGCCTAAACTAGATTGAATAAATGGATTAACATAAATTGAATCTTCGAGATATGCATGCCAACGATCTTGGCGTACATTGATTTGTCCTGCATCATATTTAAATCGTTGCGTTAAATATTGCCCGTCAATTGAATTGCCTTCGTCACAAGCATCATAACGACGACCATCAGAAGCGTAACAGTTTAAGTTTTCAATATTTTTGGAAGCGATAGTAGTTGTGTAATAATTATTAGAAACTTCAGGTCTTTCCCAATACGCTTCATAATGACCATAACCTGCACCCACTTTGAATTGGTGTGATGAGTTCGCAAAGTTTATTGGTTCAAATAGGGCTTTGATTGAGTATTCGAGTTTTTTTTCTTCTTGTGATAATGCACCATAGTTTCCATAAGATTGCGTACTTAAATTCGGATTCCAATTCTTTGTTGAAGATCGAGCCCACACATACGCATCCTGCTCTGCCTTTCGCGAGTTTTTTTGTGTTTGATAATTAAGTTGTTGTTCTAACCGAACAGCATTTAATTTATTTTTTAAATTGATATAAATACTTTGACTATCAGATATTTGCGTGTTTTCTGAGTTTAAAAATGTAGCATTGAAGTACTCACCTTCATTTTCAAATAGCTGAGTTCCTATTTTTAATGAGGTTTTATCTGAAGGTGTATAGAAGAGTTCGACACCATAATTGCTCGCAGCACGTGTTTGGTCTAATTCTGCTGGCTCAATAAAATTCGTTTTTAATGGAATTAAGGAATGTCGAAAAGAGCCAAAAGCATTGAAACCTAATTGGTCTGTGAGGTTACCATACAGTGTTGCACTGACTCCTTGTTTAGTAAAGAAAGGTTGATTTTTTTCACTGTTGGAGGTTTCAAATTCCTGTTGGCTTTCTGGATCAGGAAAGTTGATTTTAGACCAAGAATCAGATGTATAATCATAGATAATATTACCGTGAATTTTGCCTACCTCAGTTTTTGGTGCGCAGGTTTCTGCACTCACTACACCGCCAGTAAATTCACCATATTCAGCGCTCACATTGCTATCAAGCAGTTTAATATTACAAATCAGGTCTGCATTGACTGAAACAGCTTGACTAGAGCCGAGTAGTTCATTATTTGAGTTCGATGTTGTTGCACCCACAGGGTTAATATTATTGTTGATGCTCATCCCATTGATTAGAAATTTATTTTCATAGGGTAAACCGCCATTGATGCTAATTTCGGCTGGGCTAAGTTCACCTTGTTGTAAGCCACTTTTAAAATTATTACCAAATTGCACATTAGGATTTACTTTTAAAAAATCAGTAATGTTCTTAGAACTATTGGGTGTCTTGTCTAAGTCATCCTTCGTATAAAGGGTTTTTCCAACTTCTTGTTGCTCAGTTGCATTCGTTACAATTGTATTGAGTTTGATTGAATCATCATTAGCTGTTGAATTTATTTCTGTTTCATTTGCACAAACTGTAGTTGAGAGAATCGTAAGAATGGCTAAATTTAATTTTGAGCGTACAAATGACATGATTTAACATTGAGAGAATAAAAACGATAGCGATTATCATTTAATAATACTTATTTCACAATATTAATGAGAATAATTATCAATACTATATTACGATTAACATAATATAAAAAAGCGATAGTTAAAAATTGGAACAAAAAGCCCCAATACTTTTCAATTAAGATCAATCCACAGGATGATCAAGATTTCTAAAATATTGGGGTATTTAAAGATTTTTACTCTGAAACGAGTGTTTCAAGTAAATGGGGCGCTAATTTATTTAAAATATAGCAGAATAATTCAGCTGTTTTCTGTGTGTCATACAAAGCAGAGTGGGCTTCTTTACCATCAAACTCGATGCCAGCTTGAATACATGATTTAGCCAAAACAGTTTGTCCGAACATCACAGCACTCAAAGTCACCGTATCAAAAACCGAGAAACTATGAAATGGATTTTGATTCTTAGTTCCAGTACGTGCAATTGCCGCTTTTAAAAAACCAAGATCAAAATGAGCATTGTGTCCAACTAGCACAGCATGTGTGCATTGTTGTTGTTTGCGTACCTCATTAATTGCTTTAAACATACGTTTAAGTGCAGACTTTTCATCTTCTGCCATCGCTACACGCATTGGATTAAAAGGATCAATGCCAATGAAGTCGAGTGAGCGACGATCTAAATTTGCACCTTCAAATGGATTGATGTGTGCATGATGCGCTTGACCAGGTACAAACTTTCCAGACTCGTCGTAAATGATTGGAATACATGCTATTTCGAGCAATGCATCAGTATCTGCATTAAAACCAGCTGTTTCCACGTCAACAACCACGGGTAGGAACCCGCGGAAGCGTTGACCGATGACAGGTAATGTTTCAGTGGTCACACTTTTCTCCATTGAATTGTTTTACCTGCATAAAGAGGAATGATCTGTTCGCCATCTAAATATTCAAGGCTTTCAGGAATCACTTGATCTTCTTTGATCAATGTAATGGTTTCAGTATTACGAGGTAAACCATAGAAATCCGCACCAAAGAATGAAGCGAAACCTTCAAGACGTTCAATTTTACCGACTTGATCGAATGCTTGAGCATACAATTCAATTGCAGTTGGAGCGCTATAACACCCAGCGCAGCCACATGCATTTTCTTTCGCATTTTTAGAATGCGGAGCGCTGTCAGTACCTAAGAAAAATTTAGGGTTGCCACTTGTTGCGACTTCTAACAAAGTTTGCTGATGTGTCTGGCGTTTTAAAATTGGCAAACAATAGAAATGCGGTTTAACACCACCAACCAACATGTCATTGCGATTGAATAACAAATGTTGTGGTGTAATCGTCGCTGCCACGTTGCGATCTTGCTCAAGTACAAAATGTGCAGCTTCGCTTGTGGTGATATGTTCTAAAACTAATTTCAATTTTGGAAATTGTTTAAGCAGCGGTGCTAAAACTTCATCTAAGAAACGTTTTTCACGATCGAAAATATCAACATGATGATGTGTTACTTCGCCGTGGAGTAAGAGAGGAACCTGATGTTCTTCAAGTTGCTCAATGACGCTATACACTTTACGTATATCACTAACGCCATTATCAGAATTCGTGGTTGCTCCAGCAGGGTAAAGCTTAATTGCATTTACATATGGAGATTTTTTAATTTTTTGTACTTCTTCAGGAGAAGTATGATCCGTAAAGTAAAGCACCATACGAGGATCGAATTTTACATTTTCAGGAACATGCGCCATGATTCTTTCACGATAGGCATGTGCCTCTTCCACAGTTTTTACAGGTGGAACTGTATTTGGCATACAGATTGCGCGATGAAATTGCTTCGCCAAATCAGGAACAGTACGTTGAAGTGCTAAACCATCTCTTAAATGAGCGTGCCAATCATCTGGCTGGATTAAAGTGATCGTATTCAAGGCAAGTCTTACTGAAAAAATAACATAGATGATAATCGATATTGCTTGAAATTGATAACGACAAAAGCCGATAAAAGGGGTTTTACATCTATTTGTGCTGATTAATATAAAAATGAAGCATACGTTGGATGAATGAGTCATTATTCATCTAGGGAACAACGATAGATTTTCATGTCCAAATAAAAAACCGCGCTCAAAGCGCGGTTTTTTAGGACTAAACTAAATCTTAGTTTTTGTCTTTAAGTTGTGGAACAGCAGAACCTGTACCTACAGCAAGTAAACCTGCACCAGTATAGATTCCTAACTTAGCGCGAGTATCTGTAATGTCTAGGTTACGCATGGTTAATTGACCAATACGATCCATTGGAGTAAATACAGAATCACCTTTTTCCATGGTTAAGCGTTCAGCTTCATAGGTAAGGTTTTCAGATTCAGTGTTCATGATCGTATAGTCATTACCACGACGAAGTTCTAAAGTCACAGTACCTGTGATTGCTTTAGCAACCCAACGTTGCGCAGTTTCACGAAGCATAAGCGCTTGAGAGTCGAACCAACGACCTTGGTAAAGTAAACGACCTAAACGTAAACCGTTGATTCGGTACTGTTCAATGGTATCTTCGTTATGAATACCAGTCACAAGACGTTCGTAAGCAATATGCAGAAGCGCCATACCTGGAGCTTCATAAATACCGCGAGATTTCGCTTCAATGATACGGTTTTCGATTTGGTCAGACATACCTAGACCATGACGACCACCGATACGGTTCGCTTCAAGAATTAACTCAACTGGATCTTCGATACGTTGACCGTTAAGAGCAACAGGGAAGCCTTCTTTAAATGTGATTGAAACTTCTTCAGGTGCGATTTCAACGTCTTCTTTCCAGAATGCAACACCCATAATCGGTTCAACGATTTTGATACCAGCATCAAGATACTCAAGATCTTTCGCTTCGTGAGTTGCACCAAGCATGTTTGAGTCTGTTGAGTATGCTTTTTCTTTTGACATTTTATAGTCAAAACCGTTGTCGATGAGGAACTGTGACATTTCTGCACGGCCACCAAGCTCATCGATAAATGTTTGGTCTAACCAAGGTTTGTAAATTTTAAGTGCTGGGTTCGTTAATAGACCATAACGGTAGAAACGCTCAATGTCGTTACCTTTATAAGTAGATCCGTCACCCCAAATGTTGACGTCATCTTCTTTCATCGCAGTAACAAGCATTGTACCTGTGACTGCACGACCAAGTGGCGTTGTATTGAAGTAAGGTACACCACCTGTAGAGATATGGAATGCGCCACATTGAATTGCTGCAATACCTTCTAATGCAAGTTGTAAACGGCAATCCACTAAGCGTGCTTTAACAGCACCATAAGCTTCAGCTTTCTTTGGAATAGCATCGTAATCATCTTCATCTGGCTGACCTAAGTTTGCTGTATACGCATAAGGTTCAGCACCTTTTTGTTTCATCCACAATAGAGCTGCAGAAGTATCAAGACCACCAGAGAAGGCAATACCAACTTTTTTGCCTACAGGTACATTCTGTAAGATAGTTGCATTATCAGACATTGTTCATCCTAACGATAGAATATAGGCACCTAGAAAATTGGTAACCTGAAAAATATATTTCTTCAATTGTAGCACTTTTCATTGGTAATTTTTTTTAAAAAAAGATACGTGGTGCAAAAATATTAGAATAAGTAGCAATATTTCGTCGAAACTTAGAAGTAATAGGTAGTGCTTAATCTAATTCATGATTTCTTCTTGAAAATAATACAGCGCATTTATGAAGATTTTTATGCATCAATTTATTTTATTGCAATTTTTCAAAGCGAACTTAGTGAAAAATATTTTTTGTAAGTGATTGAATATTAATATCTAATTTCATAGTTGGTAATTTATTATAGAAAAAGACAAAAAATTGCCATAAACAGTTATGAAAAAAGAAGTATAGTTTTATGCAACAAGTTGCAAAGCCCATAAAATAAGGAATTGCCATGACAACTCGCTATGCAAATATATTAAAACCTCTTGATCTTGGTTTCACTACCCTAAAAAATCGTGTCGTGATGGGATCGATGCATACCGGTCTAGAAGATCGTTTTTATAACTATCCTAAATTAGCAGCATATTTTGGTGAGCGTGCTAAAGGGGGCGTAGGTCTCATCATTACAGGTGGTATTTCCCCTAACCGTCAGGGCTGGCTGCTTCCAGCTGGTGGCACAATGAATACCTTAGGTGATGTTGCCCCACACCGATTAGTGACACATGCAGTTCATAAACATGGTGCAAAAATTTTAATGCAAATTTTGCATTCAGGGCGTTATGGTTATCAACCATTTGTGGTTTCTGCAAGCCCAATAAAATCGCCGATCTCACCATTTAAACCACGTCAGATGTCTGAAAAACAAATTCTGGATACGATTCAAGATTATGCGGCTACAGCAAGTATCGCGAAAAAAGCTGGCTATGATGGTGTTGAAATCATGGGATCAGAAGGCTATTTGCTGAACCAATTTATGAGTCGTCATGTCAATCAGCGTACAGACCAATGGGGCGGGGAAATAGAAAACCGTATGCGCTTTGCAGTTGAAATTGTTAAGGCAATTCGCGCGAAAGTTGGCGAAAAATTTATCATTTGTTTCCGTTTATCTATGCTCGATTTAGTTCATGACGGTAATACAATGAATGAAGTGATCACGGTGGCTAAAGCGCTAGAAGAAGCGGGTATCACATTATTGAATACAGGTATTGGTTGGCATGAAGCTCGTGTGCCAACAATTGTAACCTCTGTTCCACGTGCGGCATTTGTAGATTATACCGCTGAGGTGAAAAAACATGTGTCTGTGCCTGTGATTGCATCCAACCGAATCAATATGCCTGAAACTGCCGAAGCTATTTTGGCTGAAGGTAAAGCCGACATGATTCAAATGGCTCGACCATTATTGGCAGATGCTTTCTGGGTGAATAAAACTGCGACTAATCGTGTCGATGAAATTAATACGTGTATTGCGTGTAATCAGGCTTGTTTGGATCATACTTTCAAAAATAAACGTGCCACATGTTTAGTGAATCCACGTGCAGCCTATGAAACTGAACTGGTTTATTTAAAAACCAAGAAGCCAAAAAAAGTAGCTGTTGTGGGTGGTGGTGTAGCTGGAATGTCGGCAGCGACCGTTGCTGCCAGTCGTGGTCATCTAGTTACTTTATTTGAAGCCACTAATGATGTAGGGGGACAATTCAACTTAGCGAAAGTTGTTCCTGGGAAAGAAGAGTTTCATGAAACCATTCGCTATTTTAAAGTCCAAATTGAGCGCACTGGGGTTGAACTTCGTTTAAATACTAAAGTTAATCGTGAACAGCTTGAGCGTGAAGGCTTTGATGAAGTGATTGTTGCGACAGGCGTTGTTCCACGTGCATTGAAGATCGAAGGAAGTGATGCACCACAAGTTTTATCTTATGCAGAAGTATTAAGAGGTGCGCCTGTGGGTCAAAAGGTAGCAGTAATTGGTGCTGGTGGTATCGGATTTGATGTGTCAGAGTTTTTATTAAAACCTGAACATCAGCCACAGCCACAACCTTTGGCAGAATGGAAACGTGAGTGGGGAGTTGATCCTGATATTCAGTATGTTTCTGAAGGTGGTTTACAACCTGCTGAAGTGGATCGTCCAGTTCGCGAAATATATTTATTGCAACGTAAGACAACGCCTTTGGGTATAGGATTAGGTAAAACCTCTGGTTGGGTTCACCGCGCCCAATTAAAAAAACATCATGTGAAAATGTTGCGTGGCGTTCAATACAAATCAGTGAGTGATGAAGGTCTGTGGATCGAAGTTGGTGGACATGATCAATTATTACGAGTCGATACTATCGTTGTTTGTGCAGGGCAAGAATCTGTTAAAGAGATTATGCCATCAGAGACTGAAACAACTTTAGCGAAATATCACATTATTGGTGGTGCAAAGCTTGCTGCTGAGCTTGATGCTAAGCGTGCGATTCGTGAAGGTGCTGAAATTGCAGCCAAAATTTAATAAATTTGAATCATTTGGTGAAACTATATTCACTTGAATGGTTTGATTGTAATTTTTACTTGTCATGATATGAAAAGCTTCGTATTATGGCGCACATGGAAGCGTGGCAGAGCGGTTTAATGCACCGGTCTTGAAAACCGACGAGGGTGTGAGTCCTCCGTGAGTTCGAATCTCACCGCTTCCGCCAAATTCAAAAAGCCCTGACATTTGTCAGGGCTTTTTTTATTCTATATATTCAAGCTTTTTATTCGAGTGTTTAATCACCAAACTTATTTGGGATGACCAGTAACCTTTTTTTGTGTTGATCATCTTCAACCAGTCTGACTTCAGCATCTAAGTTATAGAGTTGATGAACTAATTGCTTTGTTAAAACATCTTCTGATTTTCCTTGTGCAATGATTTGACCATCTTTCATGGCAACTAGAAAATCGGCACAGCGTGCAGCAGTGGCTAATTCATGTAGAACCATCACTATGGTTTTACCTTGTGAGGCTAGAGAGCGGACTAAATTTAAAATATCGGCTTGATGACCGATATCGAGCATACTGATTGGTTCATCTAAAAGAATTAAAGGGGTCTGTTGTGCGAGGACCATTGCGATCCATGCACGTTGACGTTGACCTCCTGATAGATTGCTTAAATTTTGATTTTTTAATTCGCTTAAATGGGTCGCAGACAAGGCGTCATCAATCGCTTTTTGGTCTTCGATGTTCAGTCGTTTAAACCAACCTTGATGTGGAAAACGACCGAAGCGTACTAACTGCTCAACTGTCATGCCGTTGGGTGCAGTTACATGCTGTGGAAGTAATGCAAGTTGTTTAGCGAGCAACTTTTTACTGAGTATATTCAGTTGATTTTTTTCCCAAATGACTTCGCCTTGATCATATGGATGAATTTGAGCAATACATTTTAACAAGGTCGATTTTCCACAGCCATTTGGACCAATGAGGACGATGACTTGACCCTGCTGAAATTCAGCATTGATACCCTTCAAAACTTGATGATGATTATATCCAGCACTTAATTGATTGATGATTAAACTCATGTACGACTCATACTTCTAGAATGACGATATAACAACCACAACAACAGTGGACCACCAACCATGCCGCTAATAATGCCTGCGGGAATTTCGACAGGGGCAAGCAAATTTTTTCCAAGTAAATCGGCACTTAAAACCATTAATGCACCAATACACATGGTTGGGAAAATCGGAAATAAATGATGAGGAAATGATTTAAATGCGATGATTGGTGCGGCAATAGCCACGAATCCAATGGGGCCCGCAATACTGACAGCTGTCCCAGCGAGAAAGGCAGCAATAATAATGAGCATCAGTCTAATTTTGGATAAGGGTTCTCCTAAACTATTAATGACAGAATCAGGGAGAACCATTGCACTAAACAGTCGCTGCCACAGCACAATAATACTGACAAGCAGCATGATAAAAATCGAAGTTGGTAGCAAGATGCTGTAGCTGCGACCAATCAAACTACCACTACTAAAAATTAAAATATTACTGGTGTGCATTACTGGCAGTGTCGCAAGGATAAGGTCAAAACTGGCTTTCATGAGTGTTGCAACTCCGACCCCGATGACCAAGATACGATACCCCTGTGTTCCTACGCCGCCTGAAGCAATTAAAATAAAAAAAACACAGAAGATCGCACCCATTAATGCTTGCCACCATTGACCTAACATACTAGAACTTGAGAGGAGAATGGTGAATGCCAAAGCAAGCACTGCACTGTCACTGATACCAAAAACATCTGGGCTTGCAAGAGGATTTTTGGTGATAATTTGAAGAATGAGACCAGATAAGGCGAGTGCAGCGCCAATCAATAAGGCCGCCAAAAGTCGTGGTAATCTAATCTTTTCAACGAGAAGTTGATGTGGAGCTGACGCATTGCCTGTAAATACATTCCATAGCGTATTCAAATTTAATGTGATTTCGCCGTACATCAGGCTAAATAAACTAAGTGATATCAGTAGAATCGCAATGATTATCCAAGCCTTTATCACTGATTTTTGTTTTAAACGACTCAACAGAGAAGACATATTATTTCTCCGCTTGAATGATATTTTGTAAGTTATTTTGACGCACCATCCATATTAAAATAGGCGCACCTAATAAGGCTAAAAGAATACTGACAGGGGCTTCGAAAGGTTGCACGACTGCACGTGCAATGATATCCGCGATCAGCAACAACAACATGCCAAATAGTCCGCTATAGATGAGTTGTTTCTGAATACTCTGAGCACCAATAGCTCGTGCAAAGTAAGGTGCAATCAAGCCTAAAAAGGCAATTGGTCCTGTTAATGCAACGGCACTTCCAGTTAATAAAACCACAGCTAAAATGCAGAATGCATCAAGTAGTTTCGTATTTAAGCCTAAGCTATTCGCCAGTTGATCACCAACTAAGCTAAGACCTAGAGGGCGTATTACCAATATAGCGATGATGAGTCCGATCGCCATTAAAATTAGTGCAAGACTGAGATATTGAATATCGACGCGATTGAGCGAACCTAAAACCCAAAAACGATAGTCATCTAAACCATTTTGGAAACTCAGAAGAATGGCAGCCATAAAACCTTGGAATGTACTGGTGATCGCCAGTCCAGCCAAGACTAAACGTGTAAGTGAGCTTTGATCTGTCATTTGACGAGGGGTGATGGCAAAGACCAATAAGGCACTCACTAATGCACCAATTAGCGCCCAAAAAAATAGTCCGAAGGTATCCATTTGAAGAACAATGGCCAAAACAATGGCAAGAGATGCACCACTATTAATTCCGATTAATCCACTATCAGCCAAAGGGTTTTTAAGCAAGTTTTGAAGGATGACGCCTGAGATCGCTAAAGCTAATCCGACACTCACCGCCGCAATAGTACGTGGAATTCTAATTTCCAATAGGGGAGTGATTGGTTCTAAGGACCATTGACTTAGTGCCTGAAGAATAAGTTGCAAACTGTCTGTAAAGTAGGGCTGACCAGCGCCGTACGCGATCGACAAAACAGCGCAACATAAAATAATCAAGCTAAGCACGATTCCCATCAGCGGGAATCGGTCAAGTACAGTTGTAGCATTCGTCAGCATGTTAATTATGGAGATGCTTCATTACATCATCAATGGCATGTCGAGCAGCATGTGGTCCACCTATGCCAGTCCACATAGATGCATCAACCACGAAATAATGCTTGTTTTTTGCAGCATTAAGACGTTGGAATTCTGGTAATTTTTCTAGTTCTGCCAGTTGCTTTTCCGCGTTTAGATGACTGCCAATGATGAGCCAGTCTGCATCAATTTGATCAAAACGCTCTCGACTGATTGGAGGCGTATGGCTTGCACCTGGTTGTTGCTGATGTTGAGGTCGTGTTAAGCCAATATCTTTTAAAACTTGGCTCGCAAATGAATCATTTAACATATACACAGGTCCATTGGCTGTCCAACGAATGACACTGACTGATTGACCTTGTTGAGCATGTAATTTCTGTTGAGCTTCTTGCGCATATTGATCGTACGCTTCTAGAGCTTTTTGGGCTTGTTGTTCTTTGTTTAATAAATGAGCTACCTTTTTGAAACTGTCTTTCCATGGCTCTCCGCGTGCAAAACTGACTGCAGTGGGTGCAATCTGCTGCAATTGATTAATCATTTGTGTATCAATCATGCTTCCAGCAATAATTAAGTCAGGTTGTAACGTGAGAATTTGTTCCATGCTCGGTTGTCCAAAGTTACCGACGGAGGCGATCTGTTGTGTTTCATTTTTGAGGTAATCTGGAAAATTACTTTGACCTCGAACATAACTACTGCCTATAGGTTTTATTCCAAGCGCAATAGCACTATCCAAATCAAGTTCACTTAAAACCACAACACGTTGTGGCTGAACAGGAATCGTAACTTGACGACCTAAAGCATCTTCAATTTGTCGTGTCGTATTTATTTGAGATTCAACCGTCGCTTTACTGTCTCGTGAAGAAGGTTCATTCGACTGAGAGCATGCTGTGAAGAGAGTGATAGCACTCAACATAATTACAATTTTATATTTCATATCTTTCTACATATTTCATTAAAATAATTCTATTCACTTATTCAACGGCATCCATCACTTGATGGCGTTCCTCATGATAAGCCTCTTCGTTGTGACCTTGCTTCCAATAAGGCACAGCATATAAATTGCTTTTGGGTAGCTGAAAGTTTTGTCTCAGTATTTTACGAAGTTCAACCACCGTTGAATTTTCACCCGCCAGTGATACTGAAATATCTTTATTTTTCCAGTCTAAGTTTTGCAAAGAATGACGGATGTTATTATTCAATTCATGAGGGCCTTTGCACCAATGAAGCTTAATGTGTTCAGGTTTATTCAGATGTATTTGGTCTGAATCATCTTCAATCTCGATCCAAACTTCACCATGGGCGTCTTTTGGTAATTGTTCAAGAGAGGCAGCGATCATCGGGATTGCTGAAAGATCTCCAACAAAAATCCAATATTCTGCATCGATTTTAAAACGTGCTGGTCCTCCTGGACCAGCTAGACCTAATAAGTCCCCTGGACTCGCATGCTTCGCCCAATCAGCCGCTATACCAAAATCTTCATGTCTTACAAAATCGATGACTAAAAGTTGCAGTTCTTCATCGAAATCTCGAACAGTATATGTCCGAGTAATTGGTTTCTTTCCATTTGGCCACGTAATTTTGCCTAAAGAATTTCGAAACGGGAGGTCAGGTGCTTGTTGATCAGGGTTCGGAAAAAACAATTTGATGTGCGCACCACCATCACATTTTGCATAACCTGTGAAATCTTCACTTTTAAACCTAATACGCTGTAAATGAGTGGAAATTTGTTCTGTTGAATGGACAGAAATATGTCGAGCTAGAGGAGGAGATTGTGTCGTCATTATTTAATCTTCTGTACTTATCAATGGAGTGAAGATCGTCGATACAGTAACACGTGCGTCAGTCGACAGATTTGAATGGTTATTAATCTAAATCAAACAAATTAAATTTGCAAATGATAATCATTATATTTAATAATCTTTTTGTGCCAAAGTGTAATCACAAAATATGAAGGTTAGGATATTTTGTAAAGCTTTGATTTTATAATGAAAATTAAATATATGCGGTTGTCTTATGCAAATCAATGAATCCCATGATCTATTAACTCGTGCACAACACAGTATGTGGAAAGGACATCATTATCATGGCAGTTATCCTTTTCATACGGCGGAGTGGTTGGTTATTGAGGGACCATTAGATCGAGAGCTTTTTCAAAAAGCAGTTTATCTCACATTAAAGGAAGCTAAATCGCTTCATTGGCGAGCTTTGGTTCAGGGCGAACACGTTTATCGAGTAGATGATGTGACGATACGGAAACCTAGCTTCGTTGATTTATCTCAGCTTGATGAGGAGGAAATTTTAGCGTGGGCTGAAAAAGAAGTAGAACCAGCATTTAATTTAGAATCCGGTCATTTATATGACTATGTGTTTGCTCACTTAGGTGAGCAAAAGTATGGATTATTTTTTAAAGCGCATCACGTTGCATTAGATGGCTACGCTTACGGACTGATGATTAGCCGATTTATTGATTATTATCAATCTCTCAAAAATGGTACTGAATTAAAAATTAAAGGGTTCGATCATTATGAAAAGTTTATTGCAGATGAACAGCACTACCTTCACTCTGAAAAAGCTAAAAAAGATTTAGACTTTTGGAAGGCTAATTTTTCGTATGAGAAAGCCCCTAAGAAACGACTTAAACAAAAATTAAAAGAACCATTTTCACAAGGGCCGCGTTATGAAGAGGTAATTGATTGGCCTACACAGATACAATTAAATGCGTTAGCAACTGAATTAAAATTGCCCAGTGCTCTTATTGTCATGGCAGTGATGATGAGTTATTTAATAAAACAGTCTAAAGATCCTCAACAATGCTTTGGGGTACCTTTTATGTCTCGGTTGGGTACTTCATCTATGCGTATTCCTTGCTTAGTCATGAATATCCTGCCATTAAGGTTGGGCATTACTGGACAAGAAAACTTAAAAGAAATCATTTTATTATTAACGAAAAGGTTTGCCGAAATTCGACCGCATCAGCAAAGCTATTTTGAGCAAATGCGATTTGTATTAGAAGATTTTGATCCCTATGAAAATATCTTGTTTGGACCTATTGTGAATTGGATTCCTTATCCTTTACCTGAACATTTCGAAGGGTGTAAGTTAACAAAAACAACCATATCCGCTGGCCCAATTGAAGACTTTGATACCGCGATTACCAATAAGTTTGTTAATGGTATTGAGCGTTTGTATCTCGCTGTTGACGGCCATAAAGAACTTTATGATGTGCCAAGTCTCAAAGCTTATTGGTATGATTTTATGGGGATGATGAAAACTTGGTTAGCTCAACCAGAACTTGTTTTTGAACAACTTCAAATTCACAAACCACTGCCAGAATAGTCTGGCAGTTTATCCTTTGAATGAGGCAATAGGGCTGTTACACGCCTAGAGTTGCTCCACCATCAACCACCAATTCGTGCATTGTGATTTGGCGTGCTTGCTCTGAAAGTAAAAACATCACGGCATTGGCAATATCTTCAGCCTCAGCAATCTTTTGCAATGGAATACCATTTCGGAATTGTTCTAGATTTCCGTTGACAATGCCTGCTGGAGGGCGATCCTCAGTCCATAGTTGTTTTTGCATTTGTGTAAGGGTTGAGCCAGGTAAAACTAAGTTGCAGCGAATATTGTGAGGCGCGAGTTCCAACGCAAGATTTTTAAAATAGTGACTCACTGTAGCTTTGGTCGTTGCATACAAACCCATATTCATTCTTGGAATGAGGGCTGCATTTGAACTGATGCTCACAATCGCACCTTCTCTTTGTGGAATCATTTGGTGAGCGACCCAACGACTAAGTTCGGCAGGGCCAATGAAATTTATCGACAAATTTTCATGCCATTGTTCAACAGATGTATTTAATAAAGATCCCATTTCTAAGACTCCTACAGCATTCACTAAACCCGTGATCGTGCCTTTAAAAAGTATAGAATTTTCAATGTGCTGAATAATCTCATTGGTCTTACTAATGTCACAGCTGATGTGGTCTAGATGGTTGAGTGATGCTTCAGGAATTAATTTAAAAAGTTCCCATTGATTGATGTCATCGATCCGATCAATTGCAATGACTTGATGATCCTTCTGCAATAGTTGACGACAAATTTCAGCGCCAATTCCTCTGGCTGCACCCGTCACGATATATAAACCCATTTAAGTATCCTTTAATTTTATTAACAAATTGAAACGATAATCATTTTCAATTGGGAATAATAATTATTATATTGGTTGCGTTCAACTCCTAGAGGTTGTCCTTTTGTGAATGTTGAAAGTTTGATGCACGCAGTGCGAACAGATAATCGTGAGAACAAATATGTTGCCAATAGAACCGTCAGTTTTTCAAAATATGATAGGCATAAAAAAGGAAGAGTTAATTGAGGAAGATCAACCTGGCTTCGTGTTCGCAACGCCAACGGGGACCATTTCAAGTAAAAAGTTAATTGAACATATCGAATTTGATCGAGCTTCTCATTTAAATTTTAATCAGCAGCAAGCACAGTGGCTCGAACAAGCAAAATCTACACTACAAAAAAAAATCGAATTAACAGCGAATAAAGATCTTATTTTGGTCGGGAGCTTGCCTTTTGATCATCGAGATTTACCAGAAATCTCGATTGCGGAAGCAAAAAACACATTTGTAAATGAGCGCATTGATCATTCGGCTCAGTCTTTTCTTGATGATCAAGTGCAAGCGACTCTCATCCCAGCACAAGAGGAATACATTGCTGGAGTCGTCAAATTGGTTGAATTGATGAGGTCATCACCGCTAGAAAAAGCAGTGTTGGCTCGGGCAATTGATCTTAAAACCCAACACAAAATTAATATTATTGATTTATTTTACCAGTTGTTGGCCTCTAATCCTGATGGCTACACATTTGCATTGGCCCAAAACCCAAAACAATCTGGTTGGTTTATGGGGGCAAGTCCAGAACTTCTCGTTGCGAAGCAAAATGAATATTTGTTTAGCCATCCAGTTGCAGGAACATTAGCACGTCATTCAGATCCAACACTGGATCAACAACAAGCTGAAAAATTGCTTGCTTCGCAAAAAGATCAGCATGAACACGCCGTGGTCATCGAAGCCATTGCAGATCAACTCTCTCCCTTGTGCAAAACGCTCAATATCCCACAATCACCTTCACTGATTAAAACAGAGGCGGTTTGGCACTTGGCGACCAAAATTCAGGGAACGTTGAAAGATCCAGAGCAACATATCTTTGATGTGGTCTCAATTTTACATCCAACGCCAGCAGTCTGTGGACAACCAGCCCCTATGGCTCGCCAGTTGATTTCGGAACTAGAGCCTTTTAACCGTAACTTATTCGCAGGAACTATGGGGTGGTGTGATGCCCGAGGGAATGGTGCTTGGGCAGTGAATGTACGTTGTGGGCGTATCTTTGACCATTATGCGCGTCTTTATGCGGGTGCAGGAATTGTTGAAGCTTCACAGCCGAACAGTGAACTGTCAGAAACCATCGTGAAATTTAAAACGATGTTAAATGCATTGGGTTTAGATTCTCAGCACTTAAATCATGGGGAATAAAATGAATGCAAATATAAATGACGAGTCTTTGCTCTGGGATGGCATCGTGCCATACCCAGAAGAATTCGTACAACGGTACATTCAAAAGGGATATTGGAAAGGTCAAACCATTTCAGAGTTTTTTCAAGAATCAGCCCAGAAATTTGCCAATCAGGTGGCATTGATTTGTGGTGATCGCCAGTATTCTTATCAAGAGCTGAATCAAAATATTGAACAATTTGCAGTCTTCTTGACTAAACAAGGCTATGGGCTGGCAGATGCTGTTGTGATTCAAATGCCAAATATAGCAGAGTTTTTTATTGCTTATTTTGCAGCTTTGCGGATAGGGATGCGACCAGTGATGAGTTTACCAGCACACCGTCATGCCGAAGTAAGTCATTTTATTCAGCAAACAGATGCCAAATTGTATATCTGTGCAGATAAGCATCTAGGCTTTGATTACAGATTCTTAGCGCAAGAGTGCCAGCGCAGATGTCCGACTTTACAGCAAGTGATTGTCGTTGGTGATGCAGGCGATTTTGATCCTTGGCCGAATCTTGCATCGTTTAAAAATCATATGGTTTCAAAGCCCAAAATAACGGCTCGCCATGTGGCTTTTTTTCAACTTTCAGGGGGCAGTACTGGCACACCGAAACTTATACCAAGAACACATGATGACTATTTGTATAGTGTTCGTGCCAGTACAGATATTTGTGAGCTTGATACAGCAAGCCGTATGCTTATGGTGCTTCCAGTAGCACATAATTTCAGTATGAGTTCGGCTGGTTCATTGGGTCTATTTTATGCAGGTGGAACACTTGTTTTAGCGAAAGATCCTTCTCCCCAAACAGCATTTCCACTCATTGAATCGCACAATATCACGCATGTTGCTCTTGTCCCTGCATTAGCAGCAACATGGGCTGAAGCTGTTCAAAATGGCGCAACAAATATTTTTAAAAAATTAACGGCTTTACAGGTCGGTGGAGCAAGGTTGCCAGATGCTTTAGCTGAAAAGTTGATTGATCAATACCAATGCCGATTACAACAAGTATTTGGTATGGCAGAAGGCTTGGTGAATTACACGCGTTACGATGATCCGAAAGAAGTCATTATAGGTACCCAAGGTTCCCGTATAAGTCCAGATGATGAAATAAAAATCGTCGATGAGGAGGATCACGAGCTGCCATTGGGTGAGGTGGGGCATCTTTTAACTCGCGGCCCTTATACCATTAGAGGTTATTATCAGGCTTCAGAACATAATCGAAGTGCTTTTACCTTAGATGGATTTTATCGCACTGGTGATTTAGTACGATTAACGCCAGAAGGCAATATTATTGTTGAAGGACGAAGTAAGGAACAAATTAATCGTGGCGGTGAAAAAATCGCGACGGAAGAAGTCGAACAGGTTTTAAATCAACACCAACAAATCATCTTGTCTGCCTTGGTTGCACAACCAGATCCAAAGTTAGGAGAAAAAAGTTGTGCATTTATTCAATGGCGACCTAACGATCAAGATGCATCAGAAACAAGGCTGAAACTGCAAATTAGACAATTCGTTCAAGCATACGGTCTGGCGACCTATAAGATCCCAGATCGCATCGAATTTATTGAAGAAATGCCTTATACGGCATTGGGCAAAATCGACAAGAAACAACTCAGAAAACGCCTCACCGAAGACACGATTTAACGAAGGAAATAAAATATGGCAATCCCACGTATTGCAAGTTATCCCATGCCATCTGCTCAAGATTTTCCAGTTAACAAAGTTGATTGGACTTTAGATGCGTCACGGTCGGTTTTATTGGTACATGATGTTCAGCAATATTTTTTAGATTTTTACGATCAGACCCAAGCGCCCATTCCCACATTAATCCGAAATTGTAAAGCCCTTATTGATCAGGCACATGCACTAGGAATTCCAGTCTATTACACCGCACAACCTGGAGATCAGACGCAAGAACATCGTCAACTATTAACGGATTTTTGGGGTAAAGGTTTGTCAGCTGATCCAGCATTGACCAAAATTATTGATCCACTTCAACCAAAAAATGAAGACACCGTGCTGACAAAATGGCGCTATAGCGCATTTAAAAAAAGTGATTTTGAGCAGCAAATCAAACAAGCCAATCGCGATCAATTAGTGATTTGTGGAGTATATGCCCATATTGGTTGCTTATTAACAGCTGCCGAAGCATTTATGTTGGATATTCAAGCATTTATGGTGGGTGATGCCTTGGCGGATTTTAGCCGAGAAGAACATGATCTTGCACTAAAGTATGCGACTGGGCGCTGTGCAAAAGTCATGGATACTCAGACTGTGATTAACGCCTTAGGTCAGGGGCAATGATCATGAATGAATTAAGCATGATTGAGTTAAAAAATATGGTCGCTCATCAATTGAATTTACCTGTAGATGAAATTCAGCAGGAGGATAATTTATTTATGTTAGGACTTGATTCAGTCAGTCTTATGACGCTGGTTGGATTGCTACGTGAAAAAGGCTTTCAAATTGAATTTCAAGATCTGGTGGAGGAGCCAACGTTGAATGAATGGAGTGATCGTCTTAGATTGGATAGAGATTAATGTAAGACTAATGTGCATACCTTGAAAATCAACATATGCACAATCAACGGCCCTAGCCAAAGTACTTATAGCCAAAGGCCATTTTCGTTAAATTATTCGCTAACGTGAGTGGATCTTACATGCAATTAGAAAAATACTATTCTGATCAACAATGGAAAAAAATCCAAAATTTTGCCGAAACAAAGCAAAGCCCTTTTTTAGTTGTTGATTTAGATCAAGTGCAAACTCAATTTATTGAGTTGCAGAATAGCTTTCCAAAAGCCCATATTTATTATGCAGTGAAAGCAAATCCAGGTCGTGAAATTATTCATAAACTTGATCAACTTGGCTCATGTTTTGATGTTGCATCAATTTATGAGTTAGACAAAGCGCTTGAATGTGGAATTCATCCAGATCGTATTTCATACGGTAATACTATTAAAAAAGCTTCAGACGTTGAGTATGCTTACCAAAAAGGAATCCGTTTATTTGTCACCGATGCGGAAGCAGATCTCGCACAAATTGCCGAATTCGCACCGAACTCTAAAGTCTTTGTCAGGGCAATGGTAGAGTCGGGAGGTACAGCAGATTGGCCACTGTCACGTAAATTTGGATGCCATCCAGATATGGCGGTTGATTTAATGGTGAAAGCTAAACAATTGGGTTTAATACCCTTTGGCGTGTCATTCCATGTCGGTAGTCAGCAACGTGATGTCACTGTATGGCGTTCAGCTTTAACGGTAGTGAAGCAAATATTTAATACTTTGAAAGACCAATACGGTATCAGTTTACAATTAATCAATTTGGGTGGTGGTTTCCCAGCACATTACTTAGCTGATGTTGACAGTATTCAAAGTTATGCGCACGAGATTCAACGCTATCTTGATGAACACTTTGATGATCAGGTGATATTATTTTTGGAGCCAGGCAGATCGTTGGTGGGTAATGCTGGTGTGATTGTTTCAGAGATTGTTCTTATCGCCAATAAATCAGCACATGATGATAAACGATGGGTCTACACGGATGTGGGAGTCTTTAATGGACTAATTGAAACTTTAGGTGAGATGATCAAATATCCTATATACACACCTAAAATGCATTCAGCACCTGAGCATTCAAGTGTTGTGCTTGCAGGCCCGACCTGTGATTCTACTGATATCATGTATGAAAAAGTGCCTTATCAGTTACCTAAAAACTTGAGCATTGGAGATCGACTCTATTGGTTAAGTACTGGAGCTTATACAACCTCTTATGCTTCGGTCGAATTTAATGGTTATCCACCTTTAAAAACGTTCTATTTAGATTGATTTAAGGAATGGTGCTATGTGGTTGGTAGTCAGTCGCTCAAGCTGCGAGCCACATAGCCTAACCCTCCCAGAAGCGTTATCATAATGCTAAAATCTTGATGGGTAGGCTCATGAAAATCGTTGCAGATGAAAATCTCGCATTCACAGATTATTTCTTTTCAGAATTTGGCGATATTGATAATAAAGCTGGTCGTACCTTAAAGCATGAAGATGTGGTCGATGCTGAAGCCTTATTAGTACGTTCTGTGACGAAAGTGAATTCTGCGCTCATTCAAAATACTGCATTAAGCTTTGTTGGTAGTGCAACGATCGGAACAGATCACTTGGACATTCCAGCAATTGAACAGCAAAATATTCAATGGTCAAATGCTGCAGGATGTAATGCCCAAGCTGTTTCTGAATATGTTATTACGGCGTTATTAGCTCTAAATCCTCATTTGCTAGATGCAGAACAAGATTTCACTTTAGCCATTATTGGACTGGGTAATGTCGGTTCACGACTCGCACATATGGCGAAATTATTGGGATGGAACGTCATCGGGGTTGATCCTTTTGTACAAAGAGAAAATATTCAGCAAGTCACTTTAGATGAAGTTTTTTCAAAAGCAGATGCAATTTCTATCCATGTGCCATTAACCACTTCAGGGATGCATGCAACCCGACATATGTTTAATGCTGAGACCTTAAAAAAGCTTAAACCATCTACAATTTTAATTAATTCTGCCCGTGGGTCAGTCATTGAAGAACAAGCTTTGATTGCAGATATTCGAGCAACAGGTCGTAAAGTTGTACTAGATGTCTTTGAGCATGAACCAGTCATTACGGAAGAGTTACTTGATCTTGTGCAATTGGTGACACCGCATATTGCGGGGTATAGTCTTGAGGGTAAAGCGCGTGGTACCCAGATGATTTATGATGCTTTCTGTCAGCATTTCGGCCATAAACCTTCAAAACAGTTCGAAACCCAATTGCCTACATGTGAACAATATTTTAACAATAGTGATCTCAAGCACACGCTGAAAACTCAATTAAACCATATCTACGATATCTTTAGAGATGATCAGAACTTAAGAGCATGCCTCAAAGATGGGAAAGTAGATCAAGCCTCATTTGATCAATTACGCAAAACATATCCATTACGCCGTGAATGGGCTGCTCATGGAGGGCCTCAGGCATGACTGACTCTCTGAGCTATCTACCAACTTGCGATTTTGCTGCCATGAAAGCCAGAGCGAGGATGTATCAACAGATTCGCCAATTTTTTTTAGAACGTGATGTTTTGGAAGTTGAAACTCCAATTTTATCTCATGCTGGAGTAACTGATGTCCACTTGGCGTCAGTTGAGGCAAGCCGTCATGTGCATGGTCATTTGAAAAAGCACTATCTTCAAACTTCACCAGAATTTGCCATGAAACGACTGTTGGCAGCAGGCGTAGGGCCAATTTATCAAATCTGTAAAGTTTTTCGTGATGATGAACATGGCCGTAAACATAACAGTGAATTTACCATGCTTGAGTGGTATAGACCTGATTTTAGTCTCAAAGACTTGATGTTTGAAGTTACAGATTTACTCAATGTCACTTTGGCACATCGTTTTGGCGAAGTGCGACCTACGATTTTAAGTTATAAACATGCATTTATAGATCGCTTAGATTTTAATCCACTTAAATCCACATTAGAGGAATTAAAGGATTGTTGTAATCGTGTTGGGTTAAATCTAGATCTGGGTGATGATCGTCTAGGATATATCGACCTGTTATTTTCGCATATGGTGGAACCGAGCTTAGGTTTTGATACACCTGTATTTTTAACGGATTTTCCACCAGAACTTGCTTCTCTTGCAAAAACTCGAGTTGATGAAGATGGGGAATTGGTTGCAGCACGTTTTGAGCTTTACATTGAGGGCTTAGAGTTAGCAAATGCTTATGATGAGTTGATTGATGCAGATGTATTGCGTTCCCGTTTTGAAGCTGATAATGCTGAACGCGAAAAATTAGGCTTAGATGTTATGCCAATAGATGAAAATCTCTTAGCCGCATTGCCTAAAATGCCAGAATGCTCAGGTATCGCATTAGGAATCGATCGTTTACTGATGGTGGCAACAGAGAAAATGAAATTAGAGCAAGTGATTACATTTCCTGCTGATCGCTCATAAGATTTTTTATCCTCAGGATAACGGACGATCTTGAGGAGCTAATATTTTGACAAATGTCGTGCTATACGCTTTAAAACCGTGATTTAAATAAAACTGATGTGCAGGTAATCGTTCAGCACGATTACCACTACTGACCACAATTTTTTGAATACCTTGTTGACTGGCTATATGTTCAACGTGAGCCAACAGTTTTTGACCAATCCCTTTATCGCGATGCGCCTGATCTACAATGAGTACTAGAATGCGAAAATACGGATCAGCACATTCACATGATATTTCTTCAACAAAACCAATATATGCGACAACTTGTCCATGATCGATAAATACTAGGGTTGTATAACGCTCCTGGGCTTGCAACCTCATCAAACGTTCTTTCATAACTTCTGTTTGAGTTGGATAGCCGAGTTGGGTAGTCAATTCAGCGATCGCTGCAACATCATGGTTTGAATCTACAGGTCTAATCAGCATTGTCGTGGCTCTTAAAAACATGATTTATAAGTATGAATTGAAGTATGTTTAAATAATCTAATCTTTCATGTATTTTGTTTAGATAAATTTAATATTTTATCTTCTAATATTCGATTTAATTCATCTTTCCAACGTGAAGTTTTAAAAAAAATAATCATAGGCGACTATATGTCTTTTTCTATATTTATATCCTTTGTTCTATATTCATTTGTGACATCCATAAATAACACCTGGACCTAACAATTCGATGGTCGCAACTTCAGGAGTGAACTTTGGACTCCGTGCGACTTATGGACACATTTTAGGTGTAGCAATCGGTTTTGGGGTCATGGTGATTTTGGTTGGTCTAGGAATTGGTACATTACTGAGCCAAAATCAATTGGTTTACGAAATTCTAAAGTTGATCGGTATTGCTTATTTAATCTATTTAGCTATTAAGATTGCTAAATCAGGCTCAGTTGAATTAGATAAAACTCAAGCGAAACCCATTACTTTTTTGCAAGCTGCATTATTTCAATGGGTCAATCCAAAAGCTTGGATTATGGCAATGGGCGCGGTGACGACTTATTTAGCTGCAGGCAGTGAATTTTATTGGTATATCATTTTGGGTGTTGTGTTTGGGTTAGTCTGTATTCCATGCACGGGAGCTTGGGGAATACTCGGAGAAAAATTACAAACTTTGGTGCGTACGCCACAGCATCTAAAGATCTTCAATTACAGTATGGCGCTATTATTAGTGGCTTCGATCATTAAACCAATGATTGATTCTTTTAAATATTTTCAACAATCATTCTTTTAAAATACGATTACCTCCTGAGCTTCAGGAGGTAAATATTATGTATTTACAATGGATTGATATTTTTCTCGGTGCATTGACAAAGCTTCAATTCTTTTTTGGATCAGCATTTCACCAATATCAGGGCCTTTGATCTCAGGCGGTAAATCAGATGCTTTAATTGAACGAACAATCTGTACCGCATCTAATACATATTTTGCTTGAGGATATTCACGGTCTTCGAGACCTAAGCGACCTTTGGCATCACATTCACATGCTTGTACAAAAGCCTCAACACGTTCAGGACGGCGTAATACATCTAAACGTTGTAATAGACGCCAAAGTGTTCCTGGTTTTAATGTAAACGCCTGATGGCATTTAAGATGTTCTTTGCACACCGCAATAGCCAATTGTTTGGTTTGGGTCGGAACTTTAAGACGTTCACATAAATCAGTCACGGGCTGAACACCACGTTCCTCATGCATGATATGGCGAGGTAACTCATCTTTAGGCGTGAGTGCTTTACCCAGATCATGCACTAATACTGCGAAGCGTACATCCATCGAGTAGTCTGCTTTACAAGCTTGTTGTAATGACATCAAGGTATGAATACCACAGTCAATTTCAGGATGGTATTCAGGACGTTGTGGTACACCAAATAATGCTTCGATTTCTGGAAAGAGGATTTTGAGAGCATCACACTGACGAAGGACTTCGAAGTAAATATCAGCATCACGTTCCATTAAAGCACGAGAAGTTTCTTTCCAAACACGTTCAGGCGTAAGCGCTTGCAATTCACCAGAATCAGCCAAATTTTTCATTAAGGCTATGGTTTCTTCAGCTACTTTAAAACCATACTGATGATAGCGAGCTGCAAAACGGGCAACACGCAATACTCGTAGTGGATCCTCTGCAAAGGCATCAGAAACGTGACGTAAAATGCGTTGATTCAAATCTTGATGACCATGATAAGGGTCGAACAACTCGCCATCTTCATTCATGGCCATTGCATTGATTGTCAAATCACGACGAATTAAATCATCTTCAAGGGTTACCGAGGGATCGGTAAAAAATTCAAAGCCATGATAACCATGCCCAGATTTACGCTCAGTACGAGCGAGGGCGTATTCATCTTTAGTTTCGGGATGTAGAAATACAGGAAAATCTTTACCAACAGGTTGGAAACCTTGGTTTAAAAGTTGTTCTGGTGTTGCACCGACAACGACATAATCTTTTTCGTGATAGGGGTGTCCGAGCAACTGATCTCGCACTGCGCCGCCTACTAAATAAACTTGCATAAAAAACCTCTATTCTTAGCACCATCATGCATCAGAATAGAGGTTTTCTCAAGTCACAAAACGTGCCCTAAATAAAGGATTAGAGCGCGTTTTTTTCCTCTTCTTGAATTTCTGCAACAGTTAATGCAGTCATATTCACAACACGGCGCGTAGTAGCTGTTGGTGTTAAGATATGAACTGGCTTAGCCGCACCTAATAAGATTGGACCGATTGTTACATTATTTCCTGAAGTTGACTTCAACAGGTTGAATGAAATATTTGCAGCATCTAAATTCGGCATAATCAATAGATTCGCAGAACCTTTGAAGCGCGAGTTCGGGAATGCAAAGCTACGGATATTTTCATCAAGTGCTGCATCTGCATGCATTTCACCTTCAACTTCAAGTTCAGGTGCAATTTCAGAAAGGATTTCATACACTTTACGCATTTTTTGAGCGCTAGGGTCAGTCTGATCAGAACCAAAACTTGAGTGCGACAACAATGCGACACGTGGAGTAATACCGAAACGACGGACTTCATCTGCTGCTAATATAGTCATTTCAGCAAGCTGTTCAGCCGTAGGATTACGATTGATGTATGTATCTGCAATGAACAAGTTGCGATCTTCGAGCATCAACGCATTTAAGGTAAAGAAAGTGTTATGACCTTCTTTTAAACCAATCACATTACTCACGAAATCTAAATGAATATCGTAGCTAGAATACGTACCGCATAGCATACCATCTGCTAAGCCGTGGCGTACTAACATCGCTGCAATCAGGGTCGAACGACGACGTGATTCACGTTGTGCATACTCAGGTGTTACCCCTTTACGCATCATCAGATTATAGTAATCATCAGCAAACTTTTCGTAATCAGGATTTGTTTCTTGATCAACGATAGTGATATTCACACCATTTTCTAAACGTAAACCTAATTTCTTAATATTCGCTTCGATCACAGCAGTACGACCCACTAAGATCGGTTTTGCCAAGCCTTCGTCTACTGCAATTTGAACAGCACGAAGAACACGAAGATCTTCACCTTCCGCATAAGCAATACGTTTAGGATCAGTTTTCGCTTGAGCAAAAATTGGTTTCATCATAAATGCTGAGTTGTAAACGAACTCAGAAAGACGCTGATGATACACGGAGAAATCTTGGATTGGACGAGTCGCTACACCAGAATCCATCGCAGCTTTTGCGACAGCAGGCGCAATTTCAAGAATCAAGCGTTGATCTAGTGGGCGTGGAATTAGGTAATCACGTCCAAATGATGCAGATTTTTCACCATAAGATGCAGCATCAGCTTCTACCTGTGCCATACGAGCAATTGCGTGTACACATGCAATCTTCATTTCTTCGTTAATGGTTGTTGCACCTACATCAAGTGCACCACGGAAGATATATGGGAAGCAAAGCGCATTATTGACTTGGTTCGGATAGTCTGAACGACCCGTCGCCATGATGACATCATCACGAACTTCATGTGCATGTTCAGGCAGAATTTCAGGATCTGGGTTAGCAAGCGCGAAGATAATTGGATCCTTCGCCATGACTTTGACCATTTCTTTAGTCAAAATACCCGCAGCTGATAGACCAAGGAACATATCTGCACCAGCAATTACGTCGCCAAGCTGAGAACCTTCGATATCTTGAACATAGCGTTTTTTAGACTCGTCTAAACCTTCACGTTTTTTTGTTAAGAGTCCACGAGAGTCAGCAACAATGATATTTTCTTTTTTAGCACCAAGCGCACAAAGAAGATCTAGACATGACAGTGCAGCAGCACCTGCTCCAGAAGCGACGATCTTGATATCTTCAATTTTTTTGCCGTTCAATTGCAAAGCATTTAAAAGCGCTGAACCTACAATAATTGATGTTCCATGCTGATCATCATGAAAAACTGGAATATTCATACGCTCGCGAAGTTTCTGTTCAATATAGAAACATTCTGGAGCTTTAATGTCCTCGAGGTTAATACCGCCGAAAGTCGGTTCAAGAGCAGCAACAATATCTACGATTTTATCTGGATCATTTTCTGCAATTTCGATATCGAAAACATCAACGCCTGCAAACTTTTTAAACAGGACGCCTTTACCTTCCATCACTGGTTTAGAAGCGAGGGGACCAATATTACCCAAACCGAGTACTGCCGTACCATTACTGACGACTGCGACTAAGTTACCACGTGCAGTATAAAGCGCTGCTTTAGAAGGGTCTTTTTCAATTTCCAAACATGGCACTGCAACACCTGGGGAATATGCTAATGCTAGATCATGTTGGTTGACGAGTTGCTTACTCGGAGTAACGCTGATTTTTCCTGGCGTTGGAAATTCGTGGTAATAGAGTGCTTGCTGTTTTAAAGATTGATCGTCCATCTGAATCCCAGTTATTACAATGTTCCAGCCTTGCTGGTTTTTTGGTTATATCGGTTCGAATATACCACTAGTTGCACATTGATCACAGTTAAAAGTCGAAATTTCATACATATTTAGGACTTTGGTCTAGCCTTTATTTAATTTTGGAGAATTGATATTCATTTTGCAGAAATTGAGTGCTATCAGCGCTATTTAATGGTCTCGAAAAATAATAACCTTGGAAATAATCACAACCTTGTTTTTTTAAATATTCAATTTGCTCGATATCCTCAACACCTTCAGCAACTAATTTCATCCCCATCGTTTTACCCATTGAAATAATTGCATCGACAATAGCATTATTTTTACGAGTGCCAATCTTTGAAATAAAGGCGCGATCAATCTTGAGTGTATCAATAGGATAGTCGGCAAGATATGCAAGTGAAGAATAGCCTGTTCCAAAGTCATCTAAGGCAATTGAGAAATTTTTATCCTTAATTTGGTCTAACAAATCAAAAACATGAGATGATTTATCTAACAATGATGACTCGGTAAGTTCAAACTCTATAAACTCCGGTTTGAGTGAGTATTTGAGCACGGCTTGATCAATAAAATTGAGAAATTCCCCACGATGGATCTGTTGCGCCACGACATTAATAGAAATTTGTAACTTATCAAATCCTAATTCATGCCATATTTTAAGTTGCTTACATGTCTGGAAAATAACAAATTTTCCGATATCTGAGATCAGACTAGTCATTTCAGCAATCGGTATAAAACGATCTGGCATGATGATGCCATACTTTGGATGATTCCAGCGGATTAATGCTTCAAAGCCGCTCACTTGCATCGTTTTACTTTCTATCTTAGGTTGATAGTAAATTTCTAAGTCCTGATTTTTTATAGCAAGTCGTAAATCTCTTTCGAGCTCAATGTCACTGCCAAAAATGGATTCAGGCTTGTTGTCATAATAATAGGCTGTGCTGCCCCCTAGTTTTTTTGCTTCTGTTAAAGCACTTTCCGCGTGACTATTTAAGCTACCAATTTGTCTACCATGATTGGGGTAAATTGCGATACCCAGTGAGACATGAATCATGTGTTCTTGCCCATCGATGATAAAGGGTATTTCAAAGGCCTCAAGGATCTGATCGACGACTTGTTGGATCGTGTAATGACTATGATTTAAGTTGTAAATCATAGCAAAGTCATCATTATTTAAATATGAAATCAGAACAGCTTTAGAACAGGTATATTTCAGTCTTCGGGAAACTTCTTTGAGAACTTCATCTCCAGTTTGATGATTAATAAACTCATTAAAATGTCTAAATCGATCAATGTTGAGACGAATAATAGAAAAGTGGCTCAGAATTTTAGATTTACTAATTAGATACTGGTGTAACTGTAAATTAAAATAAACACGGTTAGGTAAATCTGTAAGTAGATCGTAATTCTCTAAGTAGGCCATTCTTTCAAGATTTTGTTTCCGTTCAGTCAAATCTGAAATGATGCCTACATAATTTAAAATTCTATTTTTATCATCACGAACTGCATTGATATGCAGCCACAAGGTTAATATTTTTCCTGAAATAAATTCTTCTGTGACCTCAGCATCATATTGTCCGGTGAGTAACAACGTTTGAGTTATATCGGCGTGATGTTGGCTGAGTTGGGATGTGGAAGATTTGGTAATATCAAAGATGTGTTTTGAGATAATATCTTGTGGTGGGATGTTGACCAATTCACTAAAATAAGGATTAACTTCTAAAAAACACAAGTTATTGTCTAAAACGAAAACTCCTTGGGCCACTTGATTAAATACATTCGAAGCTAATTTCAATTTTTCTTGTGCTTTTTTTTCACTCTCAATGTCTTGGAAAATACCCACCATTTTAAGAGGTTTATTATTTTTAGTATCACGTGTAATAACTCGACCAATATCTTTAATCCAGAACCACTGATCTTTTACTTTAGTTCTATAATGTGCTTCAAAACGTTCAGTATTTCCTCTTAAATGTCTACGGAGCTCTTTACGATAATTTTCTTGATCTTCTGGGTGAATAAACTCGTTAATTTGATCAGTTGCACTTTGGTAATGTAAAACCTGATTACCATATTTAATGCCTGAAATTTCAATCGTTCTTTTCTCAATATTCCATAGCCAAGATGAAATTCCAGCAGTTTCATGCGCAAAATCGAGATTAGCTTGATGGTGCTGCAGTCGATCGTTGATCTTATTAATATCGTAGGTTCGTTCAATTACTTTTTGTTCGAGTAATTGATTATGCATTTGTAATTGGCTTTCAATTTCTTTGGATTTTTCAATCTCATTTTTTAGCTTTTCTTGGAGAAGTGATGACTCCATAAGATATTTTCTAGATTCAGATAAATAGAATTTATTGTGACTATTTAATATTCCAAGACGGCGGTACATCTTATGGGTAAGGAGAGCGCAAATAAGTAATACACCAAACCAAATATTAAAGATTAAACTAAAAACATCAGGAGTATTATCTAAAAAAAGGAAATTGGAGAGGACTATGGCCGAAGCTGAAGGCAAAAAAACATAAAGGAAGTATCGTAACCGCTGTGATAAAAATACAATAGCAAAAGTATAAACAATAGATAACATTAACCCAGCTAAAGTCAACATATGTATATCTTTGACTTCTGGATTATGTTCGGGGATAAGCTGTAATACGGTATAAATACCAATAGCTAGACCAGCTCCAGTAATTAAGCAAACCAATTGTGCCCACATGTCTAAGTTAAAAATACTAATTTGATTAGATTTTTTAAAAAAGAGGGTAAAGCAAAAACAGATTAAAAGAATGGCGGTAAATATAATGAGCCAAATGGTATAAGGTATTGAAAAGCTTTTGAAATAAAAGAAGTAAATAAGTTGATTATAGATGCAGGCAAAGAGCACCCACGCTAAAAAAAAATGCAAATTAGAAGTCGCACTTTTGATCTGGCTATCGAGTACAGAGTTGGAAACATGCTCTCCCTGAACTTCACTCATAACTGGCAATACCTTAATTTTCTTTCTACTTTATTTGTATTATTTTTGAGTACGAACTTAAAAAAATATAAATTTAGCGCGACAACTCTTTTCTCATTAAAGTACTGTCTAATTGGAAGAAAATCAATTCTATTGTGAGTTAAATCACGGAATTTTGAGAAAATATTTATTAAAATTTGTAATTTAAGATCGATAAAGCAACCACTGGTGCAGTTTCTGTACGTAAAACACGTTCACCAATACACCAATTGATAAATCCATGCTGATTTGCAGATTGGATTTCAGCTTCACTTAATCCACCTTCTGGACCAATGAGTAGCGTTATATTTGAGGAGGCATCATTTAACACATCGACCTCATCTTTATTGGGGGCTAAGACTAATTTCGTTTCAGGGAGTGTGCTATTTAACCATTGTGCCAAAGGGAGTGGAGCTAATATTTTTGGAACAATATTCATTCCACACTGCTCGCAAGCTGCAATTGCTACACCTTGCCAATGATCAAGTTTTTTCTGATCACGGTCGTACTTTAAACGCATTTCGCAACGTTCAGAGGTGAGAAGTTGAATTTCAGATACGCCTAACTCAACCGCTTTTTGAATAGCATAATCCATGCGGTCACCTTTACTCATTACTTGACCAAGTAAGGCATTAAAGTTCGGTGTGCGATTGGTTGGGTTAAATTCTTGAACTAGAACCGAGCCTGTTTTTTTATTGGCTTCAGTTAATTCAACTTGATATTCGCCACCTTGACCATTAAACAAGGTCGCTTTTTCACCGACTTGTGCACGTAAAACTTTGACCCAATGATGAAATACAGTTTCAGTCAGTTCAACTGTTGTATTTACATTAAGTTCTGCTTCAATAAAAAAACGAGGCATGTGCATTACTCTAAAATCGGTAAAATAAAAACTTCTTTTATCTTCAGTCCTTACATCAAATAAATTGAACCTAAGCTGTCGATAAAAGAAGTCAGGAGACTTATGCTAGACCGAGGTCTTTTACAAGTTGACGAGTTGGATCAGTGGTGTTCATCGTATAAAAGTGTAAGCTTGGTGCACCACCAGCAATGAGGCGTTCACATAGCTTTACAATCACTTCATGGCCAAAGGCTTTAATTGATGCAGTATCATCACCATAGGCTGCCAGTTGCTTACGAATCCAACGAGGGATTTCAGCACCTGTACCATCTGCAAAGCGAATTAAGTTGCTTGCATTGGTAATTGGCATAATGCCAGGTGCCACAGGAATATTCACACCTTCTTTTTGAATGCGCTCTACAAAGTAAAAATACGCATCTGGATTAAAGAAGAATTGAGTTAAGGCTGCATTTGCACCTGCATTGGCTTTCTCACAAAAGCGTTTAATGTCTAAATCAAAGCTATCTGCTTGTGGGTGCATTTCAGGGTAAGCTGCAACTTCAATCTGGAAGTGGTCACCCGAATGTTCACGGATAAAGCGTACTAAATCCTGAGCATACGGTAATTCACCTAAGCCAACTTGACCGGAAGGTAAGTCACCACGGAGTGCAACAATACGGTCAATCCCTTGAGATTTGTATAAATCTAAAAGTTCAGCGATCCGTTCTTTGCTATCACCAATACAAGAGAGGTGAGGAGCAACAGGCGTGCCTTTGCCATTAAAATCAGCTAAAGTCGAAAGTGTACGTTCACGTGTAGAACCACCTGCACCATAAGTCACAGAGAAAAACTCTGGATTCAGCAACTGCAGTTCTTGGTGAACAACCTTAAGTTTTTCCGCGCCTGCATCAGTTTTGGTTGGGAAAAACTCAAAAGAAATTGGAATCTGTTTAGACATGTTCAAATCCTTTGTACTTATTTCAGCAAAATAGAATTCAAAGAAAAGCAGGCTGTTCAGCCTGCTTGTTCAAAGATTAGTATTTATAAGCGTCAGATTTGAATGGACCTTCAACAGCAACTCCAAGGTAGTCCGCTTGTTCTTGAGTTAATTGAGTCAGAACACCACCGAAACCTGCAACCATTGCTGCAGCAACTTCTTCATCTAATTTCTTAGGAAGAAGTTCAACACGAATCGCTGCTTGTTTTTGATCTTCAGGAAGATCAGCAAATTTCTCTGCGAACAAGTGCATTTGACCTAAAACTTGGTTCGCAAAAGAACCGTCCATCACGCGTGATGGGTGACCAGTTGCATTACCAAGATTTACTAAGCGACCTTCAGAAAGAAGAATGAGGTAATCATTTTCATTTTCTGAACGATATACTTGGTGAACTTGTGGTTTAACTTCAACCCATTTATAACCACGTAAGTAGTTGGTATCGATTTCAGTGTCAAAGTGACCGATATTACAAACTACTGCACCTGCTTTTAATGTATCAAGCATTGCAGCGTCACAAACGTGGTAGTTACCAGTCGTTGTTACGATTAAGTCAGTATTTTGAAGAAGGTCAGCGTTAACGTCTTCTTTTTTACCTGTTTGTACGCCATTTTTGTATGGAGAAACTACTTCGTAACCGTCCATACATGCTTGCATTGCACAGATTGGATCGATTTCAGAAACACGTACGATCATGCCTTCTTGACGAAGTGATTGTGCAGAGCCTTTACCTACGTCACCGTAACCAATTACAAGCGCACGACGACCAGATAACAGCATGTCAGTTGCACGTTTGATGGCATCGTTTAGAGAGTGACGGCAACCGTATTTGTTGTCATTTTTAGATTTAGTGACTGAGTCATTTACGTTGATCGCAGGTACTTTCAATGAACCGTCTTTCCACATTTCGAGAAGACGTTGAACACCTGTTGTTGTTTCTTCAGTAATACCGTGGATTTTTGCGAGTACTTCTGGGTATTTTTCATGAACAAGCGCAGTTAAGTCACCGCCGTCGTCCAAAATCATGTTGGCATCCCAAGGCGTACCATTTACATTAATTTGTTGCTCAAGACACCACATGTATTCTTCTTCAGTTTCGCCTTTCCAAGCAAATACAGGAACACCTGAAGCTGCAATAGCTGCCGCAGCGTGGTCTTGAGTAGAGAAAATGTTGCAAGATGTCCAACGAACTTCAGCACCAAGCTCTACCAAAGTTTCGATAAGAACAGCTGTTTGGATTGTCATGTGAATACAACCCAAAATTTTAGCACCAGCAAGTGGTTTAGCCGCAGAGTAACGCTTACGTAGACCCATAAGGGCTGGCATTTCAGCTTCTGCAAGTTTGATTTCTTTACGGCCGTAGTCAGCAAGTGAAATATCGGCAACTTTGTAATCTGTAAATGAAGCATTAACCGCGTTCATCACGATCTCCTTATAAAAAACAAAAATTGATCATTATGTTCGCGGATGCCGTTGTTGGTCGATCTGAGCAGATTGACCGATCGTCGAGCCTGGCGCTTTTACATTTTGTACTTGTAAAACGTCGCAGCATCCCTCGACTAGCGGAGTATTGTACTTCTAAACTTGCGAATTTCCAATGTTAAGTTGGTTATTGGTGATTCAAAGTATTTCAATTAAATCGCGTCAACTTCAGATTCCGATGATATTAGAGATTTTATTTTCTGTGCTTTTTCAAAGTGGTCAAGTTTATGTTTCATGATCCACCAATGAGCTACTTCCATGAGTGCATCGGGGTCATTATCTTTATTTGAAAAGAAAGCATAAAATGACAAACCTACAGATTCTCCCTTCCGATCGATTTTTTCATCACAAATTCGAATAATTTTGTCTTTGATTGATTTATTCATTTTGGCAACGTATTAGAAATTTAATTTAAAATTTTTATCATTCAATCTATCAAGCTTTCATTAGTGTAATGTTGAGAAAATGTAGGATTGAATAATTTGGGCTATAAATAAACCGATTCCGAAGTTTAAGTGTGCCACTAAGCTATTTTTTATGCTGATCCATTGATTGGGCGTTTTACTCGCAAAGAAACCAAATCCAAGAATAGGTTGCATCACCAAAAATGGGATAATAGCAGTTGAAAGTCCAAATAAAATAGAAGATATAAAAGCTTCCAAAGTAGTATGTGAATTATCGATATAAGTATAAATTAAAGCGAAAAAAATACCGGTTATATAATGAAATACCCAACCCGTAATGTATTCAAATTTGTGTACAGGGGCTTCGGTAATATTTCTGTATACGTATTTTTTATTTTTAACTAAAAAGAAAAACCTACCCAAATAAGCATAGTTAAATGAGGGGATTTTAAAAATCATCGCTCTTGCCCAACCTAAAAAATCCATAATTAAAGTAGCGCTTAGGCCTAAGGCTAAAATGTAAATTAAAATATTCATGAAAGGATGACTCTCTAATTTAAGTCATGCTAGTGTGCAACTTAAAGCTAACTTGAAGTCAAGGTGCATTAATGGAAATAGATATAGGTGATCTAGCTGATCGGACAAATACTTCAACTGCCACGATTAGGTTTTATGAATCAAAAGGACTTATTCGATCTATTGGAAGGAAAGGGCTTAGAAGACAGTATTCATCCCGAGCAATACAGAATATCTCATTAATCAAGATCTTCCAAAATGGTGGTATGACGCTGAGCCAAATTAAAAATATGGCAATTGATCATGAAAAAATTAAAATTAAAAGAGATCAAGTTAGGGAAGCAAAAAACGAAATCAAAGATAAAATTGAGACTTTAAATAACTTACTCTTAATTTTGACACACGTTGAAAAATGTCCATACGATGACCATTTACAATGTCCAGACTTTTTGAAACTTTTAGATGAGTGAGCTTGAATTTTGTATTTAATTTCTTAAATTTTGAAGAAGATTATTTGTTATAATTGATAGCTCAATAAATAATATATATTTTTGATGGAAATTCCCGAAGAACTCGCCAATCTAGAAGCCAATGCTGGTATTTATGCCGTATGGATGCTCTTTCAACATCTTGGGTTAGACCCAGATATTGAACAACTTAAAGAAGTGTGTGGTTATGTAGAGGGTGATGGAACGACCACGATCGGTCTAGCGGTGGGACTTAAAAAATTTGGCTTAGATGTGGAATTTACCACAGATGAAGACAATGCACTTCAAGAGCAAGAAAAGCTAAGTTATTTAGAAGCTGAAAAACTTGCGCTAAAAATATCCCCCGCAATCAGCTATCAAGATATTCAAATCGCATTTGATGCCAATAAGTTTGTGATCGTGTATTACGATACTTTAGAAGGCATTGGTAATCATTCATTGGTATATGACATCAATGAAGAAGAAATCTGCTTTTTTGATAGCTTTGAAGCAATGCCGAAAAAAGTATTTGAACAGCAAAGGGCAGTAGATGGGATTTGTAGACAAGCCATCATCGCTGAAGTTAATTAATATCTTAAAGTATGTCACTATCTTAAAGTATGTTGCTATTTTAAGGTATGTTATAGTTTAAAAAGATCTAAAGTAGCTCAATAAAAAGCCTTCAATCATGAAGGCTTTTTGATGCAAAGAAAACGTGATTTCTCTTAAGTGCTTGATTGAGCCTTTTCCTGCCAATAATCAGCTTTTTCCTCGTTGACATCCACACCTAAACCATGTGCATAGATGGCAGATAAATCACGCATTGCTTGAGTATCACCAAGTTCAGCGGCTTGAGTCACCAATTCAACAGATTTTTGTACATCTTTTTCGACCACATTACCACGACGGTAATAACCTGCGAGCTCTAAAATCGCAGCAGCATGTTGATGTTTACTTGCTTGCGTGAGCCAGTTAAAACCGTACTCAAAGTTTAGTTTTGCATCTTCAGGATCTTCTTCTAAAACTTCTTTTGCATAATGGGTATAACCTTCCCCTAACCAGTACATCGCTTCGACATGACCCAATTGACCAGCACGTAAAGCCCATTCTTCTGCAAGCGCAATGTCTTCATCGTGTTCACTCGTCATATAAAGTTCAGCAAGTTCAAATTGAGCAGCGGCATTACCTGCATGAGCACGATTTTCGAGAGCAATCGGGACGGTAACACGTTTCGTCATAGTGGGATTCCATGGCTTCAAAGCGAAGCAAAAAAATATTAAATTACTCCCTTATTATACTGTAAAACTGATCCAAAGCTTGAATAGTATGGTTTGAGCATATTCACTGAGATATTTTGTAGATGAATTACAAATTCAACCATAGGTAAAAACTATAGATGTGCGACGTAAATTAAGGTTTTTTGATGGAATTGAAGTAAACGTGACAGTTTTTTAAATTTCATAAGACCTTAGCATAACTTTTTCCTATGCTGAAAATCCTCTCTAATGCGAATATTAGAGGAGATTGACCATGTCACAGACCAACACTTATTCAGCAGATGTGATCGTACTTGGTGCAGGCCCAGTCGGTTTAACGATGGCGAACGGCCTTGGCCTTGCGGGCTTAAAAGTAAAAGTGATTGAACAGCTCGATCAATTGATTGATTATCCTCGTGCAATTGGTATTGATGATGAATCTCTAAGAACAATGCAATCGATTGGCTTGATCAACAAAGTATTGCCGCATACCACTCCCGATCATGCGATGCGTTTTCTTACGCCTTCAGGCCGTTGTTTTGCAGATATTCAACCTAAAACACGTGAGTTTGGTTTCCCTCGTCGTAACGCATTTGTACAACCTTATGTTGATGCAGAATTATTGGAAGGTTTAGAACGTTTTGATGATGTGGAAGTACTTTTTTCTCGTCAACTTCAAAGTTTTAAGCAGACTGAAGATCAAGTTGAAGTTCAAATCCAAAATAAAGATAAAACAATTGAATATATAACTGCAAAGTATCTAGTGGCATGTGATGGAGGTAATAGCTACGTTCGCCGTATGTTGAATATTCCTTTTGAAGGTAAAACTGCACCAAACCAATGGATTGTTGTCGATATTGCAAACGATCCATTGGCGACACCACATATTTACTTATGTTGCGATCCAGTACGTCCATATGTGTCAGCGGCTTTACCACATGGTATCCGTCGTTTTGAATTTATGGTGATGCCAGGGGAGACGCAAGAGCAACTTAGTCAACCTGAAAACATAGCTAAACTTTTATCCAAAGTATTACCAAACACTGAAAATATCGATGTGATCCGAAATCGTGTTTATACCCATAATGCACGTATTGCCAGTAGATTTAAAGAAGGGCGTATCTTACTTGCGGGAGATGCAGCGCACATTATGCCAGTATGGCAGGGACAGGGTTATAACAGTGGAATGCGTGATGCGTTCAATTTATCTTGGAAACTGGCTATGGTCGTACAAGGTAAAGTAGATGCTAAAGTTCTAGATTCTTATCAAGAAGAGCGTCATGATCATGCCAAAGCGATGATTGATTTATCTGTTACAGCAGGCCATGTGCTAGCTCCGCCTAAAAAATGGCAAGGTACTGCGCGTGATGCTATTTCATATGTTCTAAATTACATTAAACCAGTTAAACAATATTTGTTGGAAATGCGCTTTAAGCCAATGCCACAATATAAATCTGGTATTTTGGTTGGACAGGTCAATAAGACATCACCAATCGGTAAAATGTTTATTCAACCTAAAATGCAAGATAGCACAGGTCATGTGAAATTACTGGATGATTTTATTGGTCAAGGCTTTGCTATTATTGCTTGGGGAGTAGATCCGACTTGGGGACTCACACCAACAAGTATTCAAAAATGGAAAGCATTGGGTGTGAAATTTATTAAAGTCGTTCCACCTGAACAATTGAATACTGATGCTCATGATGATGAAATATTGACACTTGGGGATACGGAGCATGCGATTCGAGCATGGTTTGGTCGTACTCAATACTCGATGGCATTTTTAAGACCAGATAAATTTGTCGCTGGTTTAAGTATTCCTCAGACGAGCGAAGAGCTCAGTCAAAAACTGTTTGATAAACTTGGCGTTTAATCAAAAAGTTTAAGACTAATCTAAAAGAAAACCTGCAAATTTGCAGGTTTTTTATTTTTAAAATAGCGTTCAAAGTTTTAAAAAATATGACAATGAAAGTGTTGGCTTAGAATATTTTTCACAGTTTGCAAATGCTTACTTTGATCTTGTTTTCTGAAACTCAAATACAAGCTGATATTCGGTAAATCGATTTCAGTTGACTTAATTAAGACATTTTCACTGAGCAAGCTTTCAACATATTTTGGAACAATGGTCCAACCGACTTGCATCGCTACAAGATTAATATTCATTAAAATGTTACTCGAGTATTGAGCAACTTGAATAGATGTATTTAGAGCTTCAAAAATGTTTTGAATTTTATGGAACAAAATCGGTGAGGCAGTTTCCTCGCTCATGATAAATTTTTGGGCAATTAAATCCTGTTTTGAAATACAGTCTAAATGCGCATGGCCTGAATGACGAGGAATCAGCAAGATCAGAGGCTCACTGAACAATTCGATAGAGGCAATATGCTCATCATCCATACATTGGCGAGTGAATGCGACATCAATTTTTTGATCACGAAGTGCTTGGATTTGATGTACACAGCTCAAACTATGAAATTGAATATCTAAATCAGGCTGTTGTGCACGAATAATAGGCATGACATAAGGAAAAATTTTCATTTCTGCCACAGGTAAAAAACCAATATTTAATTTATTTTTCTTGGTATTCGCCATAATTTGAATCTTGTGTTTGGCCTCTTGAGCAAGTTTCAAGATATGTCGAGCATCTTTTAAAAAAGTTTCTCCTTCCTCTGTGAGCGATAAGCTTCTGCTTTTACGAATCAGCAGGGATGTACCTAATTCCGCTTCAAGGTCTTTAATTTGCTGGCTTAAAGAGGGCTGCGCTATAAAAAGTTTTTCTGCAGCACGCGTAAAATTAAGTTCTTCGGCAACTGAGACGAAATATTTCAAATGTCGAAGTTCCATGCGTGCCGATCCTTAACCGCCATAATAAATGAGGTTGATTATACGTTTGAATTGCTAGAACTTCAGCGTGATTCACGTTTAAAGCTAATTTAAGAAGAAAAAAACCGACCCATATTTAAATGAAATATGGGTCGGTTTTTTTATCAAGTAGAGTATTTAAATGATGAGGAAGATCAAGCTGATGAATCCAATAAAGGATACGCCCAAAATGATTTTTTTCATTTGTGACTCAAAATAGGTCAGACAAAGTGCAACAAAAAGCGCAGCGAATGTCAGTACACCAATCCAATAACTCATCATATTACTGACTTGTCCTTTGCTCATGCAGAGGATAAGCCCTAACGACAGGAATCCCCATCCAACCATTGAGGCTATTTTCTGGTGTTTAGCACTCAATGTTTGACCAAAAATTTGTTTTTGATGCTTTTGCATTGCACTGGCTAAACCTATAAAACCTAAAGTACAAACTGCCCAAATGAGGAGAAAAAAGCTCATGGTGATTACCCCTCTACCTTAGGTAAAACTTGACTCTTTTTTAATGGAGTTCCTTGATGATTTTGAACTTTGTAAAGTGCAAAATAAAAAACCACTGCTAAAACTAGCATCGCCAGATCGAACGAAGCGATAACCCATTGACCGTGAGCTATAGAACGCCATAAAGGTTGACCACCTGTGATAAAGTTTACAAGCGGAAGTAAAGCGAAAAGCAGGGTAGCGAGACCCAGTAATTCAAGCCAAGCTTGGCGATGGGTGCGAAAAACAGCATAAACAAGTGTGAAGAGCCACACAATAAAGAATGTACGGATTTCCCAGTTTAAACGCATTTCCATGTTGGCAGGGATAAAACGGTTTGCATAAAAATAAGCTGCACAAGCAATAGGTAAGCCGATAATCGCAGCGATGTTGGTAATCTCGACCGTACGATACCCAAAGGATTTATAACCTTGTTTCGCTTGTTGAGGTGCACGTTTGACGCACCATAAAATTAATCCTGTTGCGACCATTAGCGTGCCAACGATACCGGAAAAAAAGAGTATCCAACGTAAGGCTAAATCAACTCCTCGTGCTTCATGTAGAACAGTGGCAACATTGTAAATGCCATTGGGAATAGAAGGATTTTTGAGTTGAGTGGAATCATCTGTAATGTTTTGACCTGTCACACCATTGAAGTCTAAAGTTTCATATACGCCACGATGAGCGATACTTGCGCCGTGTAAAGCACGTAACTCAATGGTCGCCTTCGATGTATTTGGTGCTTTAATTGTGATCGAACCAATCGGATTGTTTTTCCACTTCGCTTCAGCTTGAGTGAGGATCGGAGCAATATCTGTAAGTGGTGCAGGTTCAGCTTTTCGATCTTGGTTGCGCGTACGTCGACTTTCACCTCGATTCTTTCTCTCACCATCCATTTTGTTAGTATGTTCATTTGATGCTGACTGCGTACCACGAGCCTCAATTTCTGTACGCGCATTCATCATCGAGCGCTGATTTCCTTGCGGTTGATCAGTACGAGTCTGCCCTTGTGGTTCTGCTGGATTTTGAATTAAGGATTTTCGTTGGTCTTGTAGAAAGGCGCCACGATTGTCATAAATTTGCTGTACCCCCCACGGCATGATGGTAAACAATAATAAAAGTAAACCACTAAAAGTGATCATGATATGAAAGGGAAGTGCGAATACAGCTGTTGCATTATGTGCGTCTAACCAAGAACGCTGTCCTTTACCTGTTCTAAAGGTAAAGAAATCTTTAAGGATTTTCTTATGGGTGATGATGCCACTAATAATTGCAACAAGCATAAACATGGTTGCTATGCCCACAATCCAACGTGACCATATACGTGGCATTCCGTATAATTCAAAATGGAAACGATACAGAAAACTACCACCACGGGTTTCACGGGCTTCTAATACTTCACCTGTGGCACTATCAATCGTCACACGTTTACCACCGCGACGAGCATTGGGATCTTCTCCGACATTCCGGATATTCAGTGTGGTGTAATTTTGACGAGCATTGGGTAATTGAATTCCCCAGCTCCCTGCATCATCATGATTATTCTGCAAATATTGCAGAGCCACTTGCGTCTGCTCGAGTTGAGATTGGCTTGGAATCGATTGGTGATACTCGGGCTTCATCCATGTACTGATTTCTGCTTGGAAAAAACTCAAAGTACCAGTTACAAAGATGGCATACAGCAACCATCCTAGTATCAAACTAGCCCAAGTATGTAACCATGACATAGACTGGCGTGGGCCTTCAGCTTTGGCATCACTTCTCATGAATTAGTTCCCCATGATTTTATAGATGAGAAATAAAGCAAGGCTAGGTAAGACGATGCCCAATGTAGCTTTTCTGGTTTTGTGAACCATAAAAACCCAAATAAACGCTGCACACTGTAAACAGAAAGCAATGAGCGTTGCTGACATCGCTGCGCTAGATTGATATGTGCTAAATGTTTGTGCAATCACGATAGCAGAGAGGGATGCAATCAAATAACCTCCAATACCCGCCAATAAAAAACGATAGAGCACCATCAGGCGATAACTGATAGAAACTGATTTAGTAGTCTTACGAGTTTTTTTTACTTGATTCCCAAGTGTTAACTCGCCTGGTAGTTCGAATTCTGTACTGTTCATAAAAGTAAGAAAGTGTGAGTGTATGTAATTATTGTAAATGATAACAATTATTGTTTATCTTTAGAATTATAAATTTAGCATTTTAGAAATAAATTTTTAATTGAATTATCTTGGGCATGTTAATTGCAGAGTTGTAGTTATTTTTTATCGATAGGTAAAATTTATGACGTATCAAGTTTTTTACTGCAAAGCTAATCCTGATGCTCAATTTGTGTTGTTATCTTCAGGGTTAGGAGGGCATGGACATTTTTGGCATCCTCAATTAGATATATTGACTCGATTTTTTCATGTCATTACATATGATCAACAAGGATGTCATGCAGATGCTGCATTACTAGCACCAACTTATTCAATGACCGATATGGCAATACAAGTGATACAGATTTTAGAGGATCTAAAGATCGATGAATTCCATTTTATCGGTCATGCTTTAGGTGGGCATATTGGAGCGGAGTTAGCCGTTTTAATTCAAAATACAAAATTGGAAATGTTGAGTTTGACCAGTATTAATGCGTGGGACTCACTAGATCCACATACGCTCAAATGTTTTGAAGCTCGAGAATCGTTATTACAAAATGCTGGTGCAGAAGCGTATGTTAGAGCTCAAGCATTATTTCTTTATCCACCCGAATGGATCTCTGTTAATATCGATCAAATACAACAAGCAGAAAATAATCAACTCCGAGACTTTCCACCAAAAGAGAATGTACTGAGACGTCTGAAGGCTTTAAAGGAATTTAAAATAACAAATGAACATATCACCGCACTTCAACGAACTCCAATTCACTTGATTGCAAATCGTGATGATTTCTTGGTTCCAGTACATAAGACTCTTGATCTTCAGAAAAATTTTGTACATGCACAATGCTCAATTTTTGATGTAGGTGCACATGCTTCTACTGTGACTGAGCCAGATATCACTAATCAGGCACTTATTCAATTTCTTCGATCACTCTAGCATTTGAAACTTTTCATTGCATATAAAAAACCACGATTGAGATCGCGGTTTTTTTAATTATTTTACCAAATGGTATTTTTTGGAACATCTTGTGCACTTTTTTATGACGTTATTTAGGAGTAATGGGTATTGGGATTATGTGATTAATTTATCATAAGGTAAAATATAAAATTATTAAGTTGTTGTAATATATAATAAAATAATAATTGGCACATCATTTGCTAATTATCTAATACAAGCTCTAAGGCTTAATCCTACTAAATCAAATTTAACTGATCGTTAAATTAGGAGTGTTAGATATGAAAATTGGTGTCTTTTGTCCGATCGGAAATAATGGCTGGTTACTCTCAGAAAATGCTCCTCAATACAAACCAAGTTTTGAGTTAAATAAAAAAATTGTCCAACGCGCAGAGCATTACGGTTTTGACTTTGCATTGTCTATGATCAAGCTGCGTGGTTTCGGCGGTAAAACTGAGTTTTGGGATCACAACTTAGAAACTTTTACGCTTATGGCGGGTCTTGCTGCAGTCACCAGCAAAATAAAAATTTATGCAACAGCTGCGACGCTAGTGATGCCGCCTGCCATAGTTGCACGCATGGCATCTACGATTGATTCAATTTCGAATGGTCGTTTCGGCCTAAATGTCGTCACAGGTTGGCAAGCGCCAGAATATACCCAAATGGGCATGTGGCCCGGTGATGAATATTTCGGAAAGCGTTACGAATACTTATCTGAATACGTACAAATTCTGCGTGAATTATGGGCAACGGGTAAATCTGATTTTAAAGGTGACCATTTCCAAATGGATGATTGCCGAGTTAGCCCACGCCCGCAAGCAGAGATGAAAATTATCTGCGCTGGTCAATCGGATACAGGTTTGGAATTTTCTGCTCAACATGCTGATTACAATTTTGTTTTTGGTAAAGGGCTTAATACACCAACAGCATATGCAGAAATCAACGATCGTTTAAAAGCAAAAACAGATATTACGGGTCGTGATGTTCAAACCTACGTTTTATTCATGATTATCGCTGCTGAAACAGACGAAGAAGCGATGGCGAAGTGGCAACATTACAACGATGGCGCTGATATTGAAGCGATCAACTGGTTAATGAATCAAGGCGGAAAAGATACTAAATCTGGTGCAGATACTAATATTCGTCAAATGGCTTCATCAGTATCACCAGTCAACATCAATATGGGGACGTTGGTGGGTTCTTACGTAAGTATCGCAAAAATGCTAGATGAGATTAGTGAGGTAAAAGGGACTGAAGGCATATTACTGACATTTGATGATTTTATTGAAGGTGTTGAAAGTTTTGGACAACGGATTCAGCCGCTTATGAAATGTCGTGAACATGTTGTGGTTGAAGGAATGAGTTCAGAACCTGTGTTGGAGAAAATCGCATGAGTCATTTAGAAAATACCGTTGAAGCTGGATTTACTGCACAAGCGGGTACGGGTGTAAAACTCAAAGCCGAACCGGAAAATATTGTGCTTGCACCAGAGCAAACAGCACTAATCGTGATTGATATGCAAAATGCGTATACGTCAAAAGGTGGTTATTTAGATCTTGCTGGGTTTGATGTGTCGACGACAAAACCTGTGGTTGAAAATATTAAAAAGGCAGTTTCTGCAGCACATGATGCTGGTATTCAAGTGATCTATTTCAAAAACGGTTGGGATAATCAATATCGTGAAGCAGGTGGTATTGATTCACCAAACTTTCATAAATCAAATGCACTGAAGACCATGCGTAAGCGTCCTGAGCTACAAGGCAAATTGTTAGCAAAAGGGGATTGGGATTTTGAGTTGATTGATGAGTTGGTGCCAGCTCCTCAAGATATTGTGATTGAAAAGCCTCGTTATAGTGGATTCTTTAACACAGCGCTAGACAGCATGCTCAGAGTGCGTGGAATTCGTAATTTGGTTTTTGTTGGTATCGCGACCAATGTATGTGTTGAATCGACGCTCAGAGATGGCTTCTTTCTAGAATATTTTGGCGTGGCTTTAGACGATGCCTGTCATCAAGCAGGACCAAAAGAAGCCCATGTCGTAAGTATGTACAACATAAAAACCTTCTTTGGATGGGTGTCGGATACAGAAAGTTTTGTCAGTAGTTTTGCAGATCAACCAACACTCGCTGAAAGCGCATAAATATTTATAGATTCTAAAATTAGGAAATAAGTCATGTCAAAAGAAGTCATTATTCCAGTGGGTTCAGGTAAGCCACTCGCACCGTATTCGCCAGCAACTAAAGCAGACAACATTGTCTATGTTTCAGGCACTTTGCCTTTTGATGAAAACAACAATGTAGTTCATGTTGGAGACGTAGCAGCACAGACACGCCATGTCCTTGAAACAATAAAGAAGGTCATCGAAACTGCTGGCGGAACAATGTCGGACATTACTTTCAACCTTATTTTTCTGACAGATTGGGCAAACTACGCTGCAATGAATGAAGTATATGCCGAATATTTTCCGAATGCAGAACCAGCTCGTTACTGTGTTCAAACAGGATTAGTCAAACCTGATGCACTCATCGAAATTGCTTCGATTGCTCATGTTTAATTTGAAAGCTTTCATCACCCTATTATGAGTCCCTCACTGACTGCTTAGGCGATGAGGGATGGAGAACACTATGAATGCAAATGTGAAATCAATCAATTTACCCGAGGCAGTGAGTACCACACTCAATATTGACCAACAGGTTTTTAGACAAGGAATGTCGAATTTAGGTGCAGCTGTCAATGTCATTACTACAGCTGGTCTAGCAGGAAAAGCTGGCTTCACAGCTTCAGCTGTATGTAGTGTGACAGATACCCCACCAACATTGCTGGTATGTCTAAATCGATCAGCATCAGTATTTGAAACATTTAAAAGTAATCAGGTTTTGTGTGTCAATACTTTAAGCAGTAGTCAAAAGCATTTATCGAATGTGTTTGGGGGTAAAACTCCAATGGCAGAACGTTTCGAAAAGGGGGACTGGTCAACATTAGTCACAGGTGCACCTATTTTAGAAGGTGCGCTAGTGAGTTTTGATTGTGAAGTCGTACAAAGTTTATCGGTAGGCAGTCATGATGTTTTGTTCTGCCATGTAAAGGGGATGAAACAGCAAGCGGGTGAAAAAGCCCTCATGTATTTTAACCGCGCATATTGCGAGCCAGTTCCAATGGTCTAAAACAGCATGCTTGATCAGGAGAAGGTCGATGAGCACAAAAGAAACATGGTTTCCAAAATTTAAACCTTTCCAAGGAAATCTAGACACGACCGCAGTTCAAGTAGATGAGTACTTGCCGCCAGGTAAAAGTATGGTATTGGGGCTGCAGCATGCATTTGCAATGTTTGGAGCAACAGTACTTGCCCCTTTACTGATGGGTTTCGATCCGAATCTTACAATGTTTATTACGGGTATTGGGACAATATTATTTTTCCTAATGACTGGGGGGCGTATGCCGAGCTATTTAGGCTCGAGCTTCGCTTTCATTGGAGCAGTCATTGCAGTCACTGGTTATACCGGTGTTGGCTTAAATCCAAACTTAGGCTTAGCACTTGGCGGTACCATTGCATGCGGTATTTTGTACGCCTTGATCGGTTTGATCGTGATGAAAACTGGCACAGCATGGATTGAAAAATTGATGCCACCAATTGTGACTGGAGCAATTGTGATGATCATTGGTTTGCATTTAGCACCAGTGGCGATCAAAAGTGTCTCTGCTAATCAGTTTGATTCATGGATGGCTCTAATCACGATTATTTGTATTAGTGTAATCGCCGTATTTACTAAGGGCATGATCCGTAGATTGTTATTGCTCATTGGCTTAGTGGCTTCTTACTTTATTTATTTTTTACTCACCAATGTTTTGGGTTTTGGTACAGCGATCGATTTTACTAAAGTCAGTGAGGCAGCTTGGTTCGGTTTACCTACTTTTCATGCGCCAGTGTTTGAATTTAATGCAATGCTGCTTATTGCTCCCGTAGCGATCATCTTAGTTGCAGAGAATCTAGGACATTTCAAAGCGGTATCTGCAATGACTGGACGTAATCTTTCACCATATATGGGACGAGGTTTCTTTGCTGATGGTGTATGTACGACCTTGTCTGCATCAGTCGGTGGAACAGGAATGACAACATATGCTGAGAACATTGGTGTTATGGCGGTAACCAAAATTTATGCTACCACTATATTTTTATTTGCTGGCGTATTTGCAATCTTGCTAGGACTTTCACCAAAATTTGGCGCGGTTATTAGTACGATTCCTGTCGCATTATTAGGGGGAGCTTCGATTGTTGTTTTCGGTCTGATTACAGTGGCCGGTGCTAAAATTTGGGTGGACAACCGCGTAGATTTTACCAAAAACAGTACTCTGTTGATTGCTGCTGTCACCTTAATTATGGGGACAGGCAATTATAGTTTACAAATTGGCAATTTTGATTTGGGTGGAATAGGGACTGCAACATTAGCGGCTATTTTATTGAATCTTTTCTTAAATCGCGAAGATAAAAATGCGCAAACAGTAGAGCTCGAAAACAAACCGCATTCAGCAGAAGCAACGGCACTCCCTAATACTCAAATTTAAGGTGAAATTAAAAATGAAAATTGCATTTATCGGTTTAGGTGCTATGGGATGGCACATGGCGAGCCATTTACCAAAACTAGGATTTGAAGTTTTGGTTTGGAACCGTAATTTTGAAAAAGCAGAAGCACATGCACAAACATTTGGTACTAAAGCGACCTCTGGCGATCAAGCAGTGAAAGCAGATTTTATTTTCAGTTGCTTACCCACCAGTGCAGATGTCGAACAGCTTATTGCTCAAAATCCTCCGGTCAAGGGGAGCGTATGGATCGACTGTACCAGTGGTGTACCTGTAAGTGCTTTAAAACTTGCAAATCAGTTGAAATTTAATGGTGTTGAATATTTAGATGCCCCCGTTTCTGGGCAAACTATAGGTGCTGAAAAAGGGACACTGACGGTAATGGTTGGGGGTGATTTCGATGCTTATAAGCGTGCAAAACCGATTATTCAGGCATTTGCAGGATTAATTGAATATGTCGGGGAGAGTGGTTCTGGATTTGCTGTTAAAGCGGTGAATAATACGTTGATGGCAACACATCTATGGGCACTTGCAGAAGGATTGACGGTATTAAAGTCAAAAGGAGTAGATTTGAATAGTGCATTGAATTGTATTAATCATTCTAGTGGTAAAAGTTCAATGTCTGAAAATATTATGGCGCAACGTGTCTTGAGTCGTGCATTTCCAAAAACCTTCGCCTTAGATCTTTTACAAAAGGATATTGGAATTGCGACCGATCTAATTCAAGAGCAAGCTTTGGATTTGCCAACGATGCAACTTATACAAAATCAGTATATGCAAATTGAAAAAGTGAAAGCTCAAGATTCTGATTTTTCAGCTGTGGTTCAGGTGCTTGAACATCAATCTAAAATTGAATTAAGTTAAATCTAGCGTCCAAATACCTTAAATACCGCTTAATGTAGATTAAGCGGTTTATCTATGAATGCTCAATGAGATTAGCTTTGTTGATATTCATTAATGACTTCTAACGCGGCTCTAAATGCTTCTTGTGTAGCTGGAGCACCACAGTACGGCAAGCTGTGCAAAAGAACCTCTTGGATTTCCTCAACAGTTGCGCCGTTATTTAAAGCACCACGTACATGACCTTTAAGTTCTGCTGGGCTTTTTTGGGCTGTTAAAAATGCAATCGTGATTAACGAACGATACTTGCGTGGTAAAACGCCTTCACGTTGCCAAGTTGAACCCCATGCATGCTCATTAATCCAATCTTGAAGTGGTTGAGTAAATGGAACTGTATTGTCTTGTGCACGTTTGACAAAAGTTTCTCCCATCACTTCTGTACGAACTTTTAAACCATTTTCATAATCTTGTTTTGACATTTTTTTCCTCATAAAAAAAGCGCATCTTGAGATGCGCTATAGCATAAATATTAAGCTGGGATTTCAATCGCAATCGCAGTTGCTTCTCCACCACCAATGCAAAGTGCGGCAACACCTTTTGTTTTACCTAAGCGTTTTAATGCATGGATGAGAGTCAAAATAATTCGTGAACCTGATGACCCCAATGGATGTCCGAGTGCACAAGCTCCACCGTGGATATTCACTTTTTCAGGATCTAAATGAAAAGCATCGATCGCTGCCATGGTCACCATCGCAAACGCTTCATTAATTTCCCACAAATCCACGTCTTCAACAGTCCAGCCCGCTTTGTTTAATACTTTTTCTATTGCACCAACAGGTGCGATGGTAAATTCTGATGGATGTTGAGAGTGCGTTGCGTAAGCTTTAATCGTTGCTAAAGTTGAAAGTCCCTTTGCTGTTGCGAGTTCAGCAGAAGTCACTAAAAATGCTGATGCACCATCACTAATTGAACTGGCATTGGCTGCAGTAATTGTACCGTCTTTAGCAAATGCTGGGCGTAGCGTAGGAATTTTATCAATTTTTGCTGTAAATGGATTTTCATCTTGGGCAACGATGACATCGCCTTTACGTGAACTTACTGTAACAGGGGTGATTTCATCTTTGAAATAATTATTTTGAATCGCATTCTGAGCACGAGTTAAGGAGCGAATCGCGAAATCGTCTTGTTGTTCACGTGTGTAGTTTTTCTTATCTGCCATTTCTTGAGCAAGAATACCCATTGAATAGCCAGTTTCAGCATCTTCCAAACCTTCTTGGAACATGTGATCAATCACTTTGCCATGTCCCATACGGTAACCTGCGCGTGCTTTGTCCATGAGATAAGGTGCATTCGACATGGATTCCATTCCGCCAGCGACAATAATATTTGCCGAGCCAGCTTTAATGGCATCTGCAGCTTGCATCACGGCTTTCATGCCAGACCCACAGATTTTATTGATCGTTGTTGCACCTACATGATCTGGTACACCTGCAATTCGCATCGCTTGACGAGCAGGACCTTGTTTTAATCCCGCAGGTAAAACACAGCCCATAATCACTTCATCTAGTTGGTCTGCAGCAAGCTTAGATTGGTCAAGTACGGCTTTAATGACTTCAGCACCAAGTTGCGGGGCTGTTAAGCTTGAAAGTCCTCCCTGAAAGCTACCCATAGCGGTACGGCTACCTGCAACTAATACGATTTCTTGACTCATAGCGTTGATCCTTGTCCTGTAGTTTATATGATTCAAATGCGTGTCAATTTCATATGTTCAAAATTTAATGACAGCTATTTTATTAGTTGTAATCACATTATCATAAAAAATGAATAAAGATTCATTATTTTGTTTTCATTTAATTTCGCTTATTTTGATGTTGTTTTCTATAACACCATAGTGGAATGAAATATAAAAAGTGGAATGAAAAATAAAAAACGACCCTTTAGGATCGTTTTTTCAGAAGCAATTGAGTGACTAGTATTGTGTAGATTTTGACAACACCTGAGCGTGAGGGTTCTCAAGTTCTAAACTCTGGTTAAGTTCAGTATCGAAAACATCGGTCAACATACTGTCAAAACGTTTAGCGTTATACGTAAGTAACTGATCTGCTTCAGCCTGAGTGATGAACTTGTCATTAAGAGCAGACTCAATGTGCTCTTCAAAAGTCAGACCTGTAAATTGGCCTTTGGATTCAGCCTTTTTAAACTTATTCCATAATTCCTCAATTTGAAGCAACATTTGGAATGTAGACTCCATGCGCCCATTGACATCATCGGGATCAGTACTATAGAAGACATGTTTTTTTAATTCATCGCGGAAAGCATTTTCCTGAAGAATTAGTTCACCTAATTTAAGTTTCAAGGCATCTGATGGTTGAGTAATAGGACGACCAAAAGGGAAACAAATAAGTTTGACTAAACTTGCGGCAATTTTTACAGGGAAGTTATCAAACAGACCATAGAACGCTTCTTGAGATGCATATAATGCTTTCTCAAGTGCGAGTTTAGCGTGCAGTTGTTCAGCTTCAGTACGTTGACCATTTTCATAAAATTTAAGAATAGCAGTCGCAATAAATAAGTGTGAATGCATATCTGCTAATCGTCCAGACAGCATTTCTTTGCGTTTGATATCACCTGCAAGGAGGCCTAAGCACATGTCTGCGACTAAGGCAAAATTAGCACTCAAACGATTAATGGTTTTGTAGTAAGGGCGACTGAAATCATCAGCCTTTACTGAACCTTCTGTTGATCCGCCTATAAAACCATAAGCAAATGATTTAGCGGTTCGATTAAATGTATAACCCAAATGCTTATAAAGAATGTCATTAAACTCTTTTAAGGCTGCATCTTTATTTTCGGCTTGTAAAAGTTGTAATTCTTCAAATAAATAGGGATGACAACGCATCGAACCTTGACCAAAAATCATCAGTGAACGACTCAGAATATTGGCACCCTCAACAGTAATCGAAACAGGGATCGCTTGGTACATGAGCGCCAAGAAGTTACGAGGACCCATTTGGATAGCACGCCCGCCCACAATGTCCATACTATGATTAACAATCTTACGCATGGTCTCAGTTGCGTAGTATTTTGCCATTGCAGTCATGACTGCAGGTTTACCCCCTTGGTTTAGGCCACAAGTCACTAGGTAACGGAATGCTTCAAGCATATAGGTATCGCTAGCGATATCACTTGAAACCTCTTGAACACCTTCGAATTTACCGACTGAAATTTTGAATTGTTGACGGACACGAGCAAAGGCGCCGACATTTAAATAACACATTTCACCTGCAGCTGTTGATAGTGCTGGAAGAGAAATACCGCGGCCAACTGCCAGACATTCCATCAGCATACGCCAGCCTTTACCTGCATTTTCTACACCACCAATAATCCAATCCAGCGGAATGAAGACATCTTTACCATCCACGGTACCATTCATAAATGGCGAACCTGGATTATGGCGTGCTCCTACAATCACACCTTCATGATCAGCTGGTAATAGGGCACATGTGATTCCGTATTCAGTTTTGTTTTTATCACCTAGTAAACCTTCAGGGTCATATAATTTGAAAGCTAAACCGACCACCGTAGCAACAGGGGCAAGTGTAATCCAACGTTTGGAAAAATTCATTTTTAGGCCAAGAACTTCTTGTCCTTCAAATTGACCATAACAAACCACACCTGTGTCAGGAATTGCACCTGCATCTGAACCTGCTTCAGGGCTTGTTAAACCAAAACATGGAATTTCTTCACCTTTTGCTAAACCTGGTAAATAACGATTCTTTTGATCTTCAGTACCGTAGTGTAAGAGTAATTCTCCTGGACCTAAAGAGTTAGGCACCATACAACTGACAGCAGTGGTAAGTGAGCGCGAGGCAATCTTACTCATGATACGGCTTTGCGCAAATGAGCTGAATTGTTTACCGCCGTATTCTTTAGGGATAATTAAACCCAGAAAACCTTTGGATTTAATAAATGACCAGACTTCTTCAGGGAGGTCTTTACGATGATGGTGAATATCCCATTCATCCAGCATCTGGCAGAGCTGTTCGACTTCATGATCGATAAATGATTGTTCTTCTTCAGACAGCGTGGGGTACGGATACTGATCAAATTTCTTCCAGTCTGGTGCCCCCATAAATAATTCTTTTTCCCACCAACTGGTTCCTGCATCCAATGCTTCACGCTCGGTACTACTCATTGTTGGCATTGCATTGGCTAGAGCTTTATAGGCAGGTTGTGTAATAAATTTCATCCTTAACGTATCAATACTGACAATCAATGAAATTAGGATAAAAGGAATACCGAGTATCAGCGACCAAGGGCTGATCAACGCGACTAAAATAGATACGACTGTGAGTATGATAGCCCCAGAAGTTCTTGAGAATTCGAAATAAAAAATAGCCCAGAGTGTTATAAATAGAATAATTAAACTGAGTATAAAAAACATTATGAACTGCTCCATTTATGATTTGGTCATGGAGCCAATACCCACAGTAAATTTAATCAAAGCACAAACATCAGATCTACAGAGATATTGGATCATGAAATGTGAAACGAAAGCGTTGAGTTCTAAAACGGACGCATATTAATACTTATATTGGATAAGATTGTTTGAAAAATATTCAAAATTCAAGCTGAAGAGAGATAAGAAATGTGTCAATAAGTAATTGAGAATTATAAAAACCACAAACAAAAAAGCCCTCATACGAGGGCTTTAAAGTAAGAAGAATTATGCTTCGATTGTTTGAACAGTAATTTTCTTTGCAGGATCAGCTTTACGACGAACTGCTGGTACTGGTTCGCCATAGTATTGACGATCAGCAAAATAACTTGAACGTACCATTGGTGCAGCCCAAATATTTTTAAAGCCTAATTTTTGCCCATGTGCTGTATAGCGCTCGAACTCTTCAGGTGTGACGAAGCGATCAATTGGTGCATGTTCTTTTGATGGTTGTAAATATTGACCAATCGTTACGTAGTCAACATCGTGTGCTTTAAGGTCATCAAGAAGTGCGAGAACTTCTTCTTCAGTTTCGCCAATACCTACCATCAAGCCACATTTAGTTGGAATATCTGGGCAGTATTCTTTAAACATTTTAAGAAGGTTTAAGGAATGTTGATAGTCTGAACCTGGACGCATTGCTTTGTATAAACGTGGTACGGTTTCAATGTTGTGGTTAAACACATCTGGAGGACATTCCGTCATGATGCGTAATGCAACATCCATACGACCACGGAAATCAGGTACTAAAATTTCCAATAATGTATTAGGACTTAAAGCACGCGCTTCTTTAATACAATCAACAAAGTGTTGCGCTCCACCATCGAGTAGATCATCACGGTCTACAGATGTTATAACAGCGTATTTCAAACCTAAGTTTGCAATTGTCTCAGCCATGTGGCGCGGTTCATCTGGGTCTAATGCATTCGGACGACCATGTGCCACATCACAAAATGGGCAACGACGTGTACAAATGTCACCCATAATCATGAAAGTTGCTGTACCACCACCAAAACATTCAGGAAGATTTGGACATGCAGCTTCTTCACACACTGTATGTAATTTTTGTTCACGTAAAGTTGATTTAATGCGTTGAACCTCTTCTGGTGCAGCCATTTTGACGCGAATCCAGTCTGGTTTACGAGGTGCTTCAACCGTAGGAATCACTTTTACAGGAATACGTGCAACTTTCTCAGCGCCACGAAGTTTTTCACCCTGTACTGGTTTACGGTTTTCTGACATATTCAACGATTCCACTAATGTGTGACGGGAGGAAATATTAAAAATAGGTCTCTTATTATAGCGAATTTATGCATAAATTGGGCAAAAACGATATTCATAAAATAAATGTGGCTATCAAGCAATATATGGTATTGAAATACAGCAAATGTGCGCATTTTCAGTCATAATATAAGTTAGATAAATGAAGAGATAATTGTATAGGAGCATTGAATGCCGCGTAAGAAAGAGGTCGTGAGTGGAACCTTTGTCAAATATGATGCAGTCGTTTTAGGTTCAGGCCCTGCTGGTGAAGGTGCGGCAATGAAACTTGCCAAATCAGGCAAGCGCGTTGCAGTAGTTGATATGCGTGAACAACTTGGTGGTAACTGTACTCATGTAGGAACTATTCCAAGTAAAGCTTTACGTCAAACGGTTTCTAGCATTATCCGTTATCAACGTGATCCAATGTTCCAAAAAGTGGGTGATTGGAAACAATTCACCATGAAGCAAGTGCTTCGTAATGCACATAAAGTGATCCAACAGCAAGTAGATACACACTCGCGTTTTTACGACCGCAACCGCATTGATATTTTCCACGGTCGTGCTTATATCCAAGATCAAAATACGGTGGTGATTTTCACGCCTGAAGGTGTGAAAGAAACGATTATTTTTAAACAGTTGGTGATTGCGACAGGTAGTCGTCCATATCGTCCTTCAATTTTAGATTTCAATCACCCACGTGTGTTTGATTCTGACAAAATCTTAGATCTAGATTTTTCAATTCAAAAAATCATTATTTATGGCGCTGGTGTTATTGGCTGTGAATATGCATCTATCTTTATTGGCTTAGATCACAAAGTTGATTTGATTAATACTCAGCATAAATTACTGAGCTATTTAGATGACGAAATTGCTGATGCATTGTCATATCACTTACGTGAACAAGGTGTATTGATTCGTCACAATGAGCAGATTGATCACTTAGAAACATTTGATGATCATGTGGTGTTGCATCTTGAAAGTGGCAAGAAAATTAAAGCTGATGCAATTCTATGGTGTAATGGTCGATCTGGTAATACAGATGGTCTTGGCTTGGAAAATGTTGGTATCAAACCAAACAGCCGTGGACAACTATCAGTGAACGAGCAGTATCAAACTGAAGTTGAAAACATTTATGCTGCGGGTGATGTGATTGGTTGGCCGTCTCTAGCTTCAGCTGCATATGACCAAGGTCGTTGTGCTGGCGCGATTATGAGCGGTGAACAAGGTATCCAACCCGTGGTTGATATCCCTACTGGTATTTATACCATTCCAGAGATTTCATCAATTGGTAAAACTGAGCAGGAATTAACTGAAGAAAAAATTCCTTATGAAGTTGGTCAGGCGTCTTTCCGTCACCTCGCTCGTGCACAAATCACGGGTGATACAGTGGGTGAGTTAAAGATTTTATTCCATCGCGAAACCTTAGAAATTTTAGGTGTGCATTGCTTCGGTAATAATGCTTCTGAAATTATCCATATTGGTCAGGCCGTGATGAATAGCCCGAACAACACCATCAAGTATTTTGTTGAGACAACGTTTAACTACCCAACGATGGCTGAAGCTTATCGTGTAGCAACGTTAAACGGGATGAATCGTTTATTCTAAGGCGACTTGATGATAAAAACTCGCAAGTTCAGACTTGCGAGTTTTTTATTTTTGCATTTAAGTTTGACCTTTAAATCACAAAATACAATAAAGCTCCATAGCTAACAAAGCTCGCTAATAAAGAGATGATGACAGGGATTTTTGATCTCAGTAAAAGAATGACAATGCCGATAAAAATAAAATCATAAATCGAATGTAGATGTTTTTCAGCCATTTGAGCAATTAAACAGAGTAATAATCCGATGACCGCTGCATTAATAGCAGCGACGGCTGCTGCAATCTTTTTGTTTTTGACCCATTTTGACCAGTAAGGGAGCGTGCCGAAAATAAGCAGAAATGAGGGTAGGGAAATTATACTGGTTGCAATCGCAGCGTTAAGTAAAGGCGATGCGGTAAATCCTAAATATGTGCCAACGTATCCTGCAAAGCTAAATAAAGGGCCTGGAATAAGTTGAGCAAATGCATAGCCTAAGTCAAATTGTTCCGCAGTGATGTGTTGAGTAAGCACAAAATCTTCATACATGAGTGGCAGGATGATATGACCGCCTCCAAAAACCATTGAAGCAGTGTGATAAAAGCTTTCTAGATTGCTAAGCAAGCTTGATGAATAGATAAATTGCAGCGCAGGAAAAATAATAAATAAAGCTATAAACAGGATGAGCCAGAGATAATGATACTTTTGATATGCTTGAGTTGTTTTGATGTGCGGTGATGGCTGAGATTTTTCTTTTTTTGTAAATGCTAAGCCAATGAATCCAGCCACTAAAATTAAGAAAATTTGACTATAGCTCCACTGCGCAAAATAAATAAAAAAAGCAGAACTCAGCATCAGGACATACTGCCAAATTTCAGTACAGAAGCTTTTGAACATTTGTAAAAAAGCCCAAATGACGACGGCTAATACAATCAAATGGATGACGTGAAAGAGTTCAAGAGGTATATCGGAAAAAAAATATTGACCAAAAATAGCAAATGAAGTCATTAGAATGAAGGCGGGTAATGTAAATCCTAACCAAGCAATAAAGCCCCCCCAATATCCTTTGGATAAATATCCTATCGATAATCCCACTTGACTACTGGTCGGACCGGGCAACAATTGTGCTAATGCGACCAATTGTCCATATTCATGAGAGCTTAACCATTTGAGTTGATCAACAAAAGTGCGATGAAATAACACCAAATGCGCTGCAGGACCACCAAATGAAATACATCCTAATTTTAGAAAAATAAAAAATAGTTTTGATAAGCTAACTTTAGGAAAAGTATCTGATTTCATTTTGTAATCGTACGTTGTTTTTGAACTAAGTCTAATAGGGGATTATGACAGGTATTTGAAATGAATGAAGAGTGATGAGGGGTAAGCCTTATCATCAAAACGATAAGGCTTGTGGATGTTAAATTAAGCAAAATTTCCATTTCTGAAATCATCAAATGCTTGCACGATTTCTTCCTGAGTATTCATGACGAAAGGACCGTGGGCAACAATGGGTTCATTCAATGGTTCACCACTTAAGCAAAGAATTTTCGCCTTACGATGAGCAAATATTTCGACCTCTGTTGATTTTGGGTCAAGATAAAGCGTTTGCATGGGTGTATAGATCTGACCATCAATCTCAACTTCTCCATCAAGGATGAAAATCAGGTGATTCCAGTTTGGCATAAGATTTAATGGAAGGTGTGCTCCATGATTAAGTCTAATGTCATAAACATTCATGTTGCTAAATGTTTGAGCTAGGCCTTGATAAACAGTTGAGCCAATTTGATATTGACCAGCAATAACACGAATCTTGGTTTGCTCATCGTGAGATAAAACTTCAGGAATGTTTTGCTCAGTCAATTCCTGATATCTCGGCTCAGTCATCTTTGCATGCTGTGGTAGATTTACCCAAAGTTGAACCATATCCAAAACTCCGCCAGTTGTTGCAAAAGCTTCCGAATGGTGTTCTTCATGCAAAATACCTTTACCTGCGGTCATCCATTGCACTTCGTTTGGACCAATTTTGCCATGATTGCCTTTTGAGTCACGATGCTCTAATTCGCCGTCATAGACAATCGTTACCGTTTCAAAGCCACGGTGAGGGTGTAAACCAACACCGCGTTGGTGATGACTTGGAGAAAATCGATATTGACCTGTATAACCCATTAGCAAGAACGGGCTAGTATGATTTCCTATTTCATGCATGGGTAACATGGAGTTTGTTGGAAAACCATCACCCACCCATGTGCTTCGATCGCTGGTATAAACTTTCTGAACTTGTGTCATTTGTATTCCTCTATATATCGTTCTAATCATGATATTGAGGTATATTGATGAGATTACAGGGCGATTCTCTCAACAGATAATTCCAAAAATGAAACAATTATGCAAAATTTAAATGATTACTACTATTTTGTGCAAGTCGTTAAATATCAAGGTTTTACTAAAGCGAGTGAAGCTTTAGGTATTACAAAATCTAAGTTGTCTCGTCATATTTCAGATTTGGAAAACCGTTTACACGTAAGATTATTGCAACGAAATACACGAAAGTTTGCCGTAACCGCAGTTGGTCAAGAATTTTTTGAATATTGTATTAAGATTTTGGATCAAGTGGAGGCGGCAGAAAATTTTGTAGAGCAAAGTTTGTCGAGCGAGCCTTCAGGTTTAATTCGAATCTCGTGCCCAATTGGTTTGGTTGAGTTTCCGTTGGGTAATATGATTGCTAAATTCATGCAACATTACCCACGTGTTCAAGTTCATCTGGTCGCAACAAATCGTAAAATTGATCTCATCGAAGAGGGGGATTGATTTGGCTGTCAGGGTGAGAAATTTACCACTTGAAGATAGCGACTTGATTGTACGAGAGCTTGATGCTTGGCAACATGTGTTAGTAGCAACGCCTGAATTAATTCAACAGATTCATGAGCCTATCCATTTGGATAACCTTGCACAACTTCCGAGTATAGGTTTTCATGTCCCAAAATCGATTTGGAGATTTCAATCTAAAGTTGACACAGTTAGTCAATTTCAAGAAGTAGAATTCTTTCCAAGACTCAAAACTGATAATTTTGCTGCCATGAAATCTGCAGTGTTGAATAGTGTTGGAATAGCATCATTACCTAGAGTGTTTGTTTATGAAGAGCTTAATCAAGGCACTCTTGTAGAATTAGTCCCTGAATGGGAGTTACCACGTGGCGTTATTCATGTTGCCTATACATCACGACAAGGCATGATGCCTGCCGTGAGATGTTTATTAGATTATTTGATTGAGGAATTTAAAAAACTGAGCTGTCAAAACCATGAAATTATATAAATTAATGTGCGCAAAAAGCTTGGTTAAAATATGTAAATAAATCAGGAGTGTTCATCCACAAAGCAATTGATAGACTAAGCAGAAGGATGACTCCGATGAATATGCTGATGTTGAGCAGATTGAAGCGATTAGTCATGGACGACATTCTCCTCATTAACAAATAAATGAATGAATACACCGAAGATACTGAGCGCAATACACATCATCCAAATAATATTGTAATTGCCTGTCATATCATGATTTAAGCCACCCAACCATCCTCCAAAAAATGAACCGACTTGGTGAGTAAAAAATACAATTCCACTTAGCATGGTGAGATACTTAACCCCAAACATATTCGCAACAATACCATTGGTAAGGGGAACGGTTGATAACCATAACAACCCCATAATGATGGCAAAACTATAAATCGTAAAGATCGAGAGTGGCAATGCGAGGAATAAAATGATGGCAATGCCACGTAGTCCATATAACCACATGAGCAATTTAGGTTTGGAATATTTATCACCCAGCCAACCAGCTGTGTAAGTTCCAACAATATTAAATAGCCCAACCAAGGCTAAAAACATAGTACCAGTGGTGGTGCTGAAACCATGGTCAGTTAAATAACCCGGCAAATGAATGCCCAAAAACACGACTTGAAATCCACAAACTAAAAATCCTAATGCTAACCAGATAAAAGGTTTGTGGTTTTTAGCAACAATGAGTATTTGTTTAAAACTTAAAGAAGGTTTAGCAATCGCATCAACTGCTTGAGGCGCTTGATACATTGGAGCTTTTAGCATCCAAGCCAAGGGTACAATTAATGCAATTAAAATCGCTGTGATGAGTAGCGCCGATGACCAACCAAAATTTTGTAAGAGTAAAAGTGTGGTTGGCAACATAATAAATTGCCCAAAAGAGCCTGCTGCGCTGGCAATACCCATAGCCATACTACGTCGACTTGGGTGCGCTGCACGTCCGACAGCAGAGAGCAAAACAGAAAATGAAGTAGCTGATAAAGCCAAACCAATGATTAAACCTAGACTAAGATTGATGAGAAGCCCTGTTGAGCTAAATGCCATCATCACAAGTCCAATCGCATATAAAGCGCCGCCTACGGCAACGACTTTTTTACTCCCATATTTATCTGCTAGCGCTCCAGTAAAGGGTTGAACAGCACCCCATAGTAAATTTTGAAAGGCAATTGCTAAACTAAAAACTTGATGATTCCAATTAAACTCATGACTCATTGGAACTAAATACAAGCCAAATCCATGTCTGACACCTAAGGAGAGTGCCAAAATAAAAGCACTCCCAATGAGCATAAAGATGAGGGGTTTTGAAAATTTGGTTTCTGACATGGTCAATCCGCTTAGCATTTTTTGTAATTTTAAAAGATCAGTAGCATCATGACGACAGAATAAAAATTTATCAATCAATAAAATTTAGTTATTAGAATGAATAAAGCGGCACTTGGCCGCTTTATGAAGACTGATGGAAATTAGAATCGATAACCAATACCGGCATATCCCAGAATCGGATTAATTTCGATATCTGATTTTGCATTGATTAATTCACCAAGTTTAGCATCGTTTACTGTAATTGTTGTTTCACCTTTAAGATGCGCATAGGAAATTGACCCGACTGCAAACCAACGATCGTTGAAATCATAAGTAAAACCGGCAGTAGCTACAGGGGCGAAAGCATCTTTAGCTTCGAGTTTAACTTTAGGATTCGCAGTACTTTCAATTCCATCAAGTGCTTTCCCAGCTTCACCTAATTTGATGTTCGCAATTTTATGACCTGCAGCGACTAGATCAGCTTCAAGGTTGGAGTTCATTTCCAATTCATTGAAGTATGCATACATCAAACCAAGCCCTACATAAGGTCTAAATTTATTTACGCCTGTTTTACCAAAATGGTATTGGAATTCGAATGCTGGCGTCCATGCACGAGCTTCTGCTACTTTACCATGACCTGATAAATCAGTAATAAAGATGTCATCTTTTAAAGGTAAATCGTTTAGGATTGCTCCAATCCCTGTCGGGGTGGCGATGCCTGAAAGTGGAGCATAAATTTGTCCTTTCCCCTGAATATCGACTTTAGGTGGAATTCCAGCTTTCACTTCAAATGAAATATTGTCGGTGAAAAAATAGTTGGTCATGATTCCAAGTGTTGTGACATCATCTGCTTCCAGGCCAGTTCCTTGAGCTTGCCAATTATCAAGACCATTAATTGTGGCTTCACCAGAAGTATTGGCTCTCAGATAGGTTTTTTCATCTTTCTCGTAACTAATCAAATTTGCTGCATCTAAGGCTACAGCAGCTTTCAAGAGGCTTTTCTTAGCCTCTGCATCACTGGCACTGTCATCAATTGCATTCAGTACAGAGTCAACTTGCACATCCCCAACCTTCGTTTTTTCACCCTTAGCTACAGCAGTGTTAATATTAATCGGCTGAGCTTTACCCTGAGGCATTACATGTAATGCACCCACTGAAACCGAAAAACGTTTAAAGCCATCGCCATCTTTTAAACTAAAATAAGGTGAATCTGCATAACTGAAGACTGGAAAACTTAACGCACTGATGGATGCAACTAAGTAAGCTAGTTTTTTTTTCATTATGGAACTCCATGTCCAATACTGTAAATAAAGTGATTATTTTTGTATTTTTATTATTAAATTTATTTTCAGACACATTGTAGTAATAATTTGCCAATTATGTTTGGTTTTTGTTTGATTACAAAAAAAAGAGGCAATTGCCTCTTTTCTTACTCTATGCTTTAGAAACGCATGCCAACCCCAGCATAGCCCAATATCGGGTTAATCTCGATATCAGCTTTTGAGTTGATTAACTCTTGTCCAGTATTTTCATTGACGACTGTGATCTTCGTTTCATTCTGCAAGTGGGCGTAACTAATAGATGCTACTGCATACCATGTATCATTAAAGTCGTAGGTGAATCCAACTGTAGCTATAGGTGCAAAAACATCAGTTGCTTCTAAATTAACTTTCATTTTTCCATTGGTATCTTTCTTATCGAGTGCTGCACCAGCATTTTGATTAATAATATTTTGGATCATATGCCCAGCGGCGACTAAATCTTTTTCAATACTTGGATCCATTTTTAGCTCATTAAAATAAGCGTACATTAATCCAACGCCAACGTAAGGGCGGAATTTATTAATTCCGGTTTCACCAAAACGATATTGTAATTCAAAAGCAGGGGTCCATGCTCTAGCTTCAGCAGCTTTTGAAGATTGTTCTAGATTAGTAATATGAATATTATTTTTGAGGTCTAAGTTCCCCGCAATTCCACCTAAGGGTGCTGCAGTAGCTGAGAAGGGGGCTTTAATATTTCCAATACCTTTGATATCCACTTTAGGTGGAATTCCACCTTTTATTTCCACAGACAAATTATCTGTAAAGTGATAACTGCTCATGATGCCAACTGTTGTAACTTTATCAGCCTCCAAGCCCGTATTCGGATTATCCCATTCAGCTAATCCATTAATATAGGATTTTCCACTAATAGCCCCTGAGACATTGCCTTGAAAAGCAGAAATTAATTTAACAATACCTTCTACTAAATAATTTGGTTTACGATCTGGGTCAAGGTTATCGATTACCGTGGAAGCATTAATATCCCCAACTTTTGATTCATAATTGTCATTTATGACTGTTTTTACATTAAAAGGTTGGGCCTTACCTTGCGGCATTACGTGTAATGCACCCACTGAAATTGAAAAGCGCTTAAACCCCTCATCAGAAAGGCTAAAATATCCTGACTCCGCATAACTCAGAGTAGATAAGAATGAACTTGCGAATAATGTAGGAACTAAAAACTTCTTCATTGTTTGAAGGACTCCATGTCCAATTTTTAGTTCATTTTATATTCATTAAATCATCTAAATGCAAAGCAGTTTGTTCACTTGAAATCAAATTTATTATCCTAATTTACAATTGTTAAATTATTGAAAAATATGATATAAGTTGGATTTTAAAATGTATATTAATTGTCTTATTGTTTCTTTATTTGTGATGGGTTGGGCATATTGGGGTGTGGCTTCAATATGCCTCAAGTGTTTTAGAAGCGATAGCCTACACCAGCATAACCAATGATAGGATTTACTTCTAAATCAACTTCCGATGAAAATAATGTTCCGAGTTTATCATCGTTGACTTCAATTGTGGTTTTACCTGTTAGATGTGCATAACTAATAGATGCAACTGCAAACCAGTTCTGATTGAAGTCGTAAGTAAACCCAAGCGTGGCTATTGGCGCAAAACTCAATTCGGACTCAAGTTTAACCTTGGGATTTGCTGTACTTTTTTTACCTTTAATTAATGCATCGCCACCGCGTCCATTTTTCATATTGGCAATCATGTGACCTGAATCAATTAAGTCTTTTTCAAGGCTTGGATTCAATTCTAATTCATTGAAGTATGCGACCATAAGTCCAAGCCCAACATAGGGTCTAAATTTATTGATCCCAGTCTGTCCAAAATGGTACTGCAATTCCCACATTGGAGTCCATGCACGTGCTGTCGCAATAGAATTTCCATGACTTTCAAGATCTGTAATTGGCAGATCATTCTTAAGATAGATTGTTGGTAAAGGTATACCTAAAAGTGTTGAATTTGCTTCGGCTGTAAATGGTGCTGTAATCTTACCTTTACCTTGAATATCTACTTTTGGGGGGAACCCAGCTTTACTCTCGAATGAGATCTTATCGTTGAAATGGTAATTGATCATGATGCCAAGTGTTGTGACATCATCTGCAGTCATTCCAGAGCCATCCATACTCCAACTTTCAATGCCGCTTACAGTTGAAGTTCCACTTTGACTGGCTGGATAAGTATCACTAAAAGCATCAACGATCTTCAAAAGCGCTTGCATACTTTGATTTTCTTTTTGTTTATCAGGATCTAAGTTCTCAAAAACTGTAGAAAGTGTAATATCACCATTTTTTGCAACTTCACCATTTTTTACTGCTGTACGAATTTTAGGTGCCTTGGCTTTACCTTGAGGCATAACATGTAATGGTCCGACTGAAATTGAATATCGTTTAAACCCTTCAGTTTCATCCAGATTAAAAAATGATGATTCTGCATAAATAGTTGTAGATGCAAAAACAATAGGTACGACCATGCACCAGAATGCTTTTTTCGTCATTTTGGACTCCCTGTCCGATTTTGTTGCTAGTTGTTGTTTTACATTCTTTAAGCGTTATATAAACATAAAATGAATCAGTTTGAAAAGCGTTTTTACTCATTTTTGTGATAAAAAATTTTTAAAAATCATGAATTTAAATCTTAAAAATCCAACATTTGTTAGGTTTGTTTGTGAATTTATTTCTTATTGAGTGACTTAGCAAAATAAAAAGTCAGATCAATTTAAATTGGTCTGACTTTTTTAACTTTATTAATTAACTAAAATTATTGAAATCGGGATAAATCCTCTTCAGGGCGAGCAGTTAATACCTCGACACCTGTTTTAGTGACTAAAACAGTATGTTCATATTGCGCAGATAATTTATGATCTTTCGTTACAACTGTCCATTTATCACCAAGAAGTTTAGTTTGCCATACACCAGCATTGACCATTGGTTCAATTGTAAATGTCATACCTTCTTCTAAAACCATGCCTGAATTTGGTTGACCGTAATGAAGCACTTGAGGTTCATCATGGAAAACAGTTCCAATACCATGACCACAATATTCACGAACGACACTGAAACGCTCTGACTCAACATATTTTTGAATCGCATGACCAATATCACCGATCGTCGAACCAGGTTTTACCGTAGCAATACCACGATACATTGCTTCTTGTGCAACTTTGCATAAGCGATCTGCAAGAATAGAAGTCTCGCCACCTACAATGTACATCATGTTGGTATCACCATGAAATCCATCTTTAATCACAGTGACATCAATATTCAAGATATCACCTTTCTTTAAGATTTTGTTTTCAGAGGGAATACCGTGGCAAACCACATGGTTTACTGATGTGCAAATCGTATGCTGGAATGCAGGACGACCAGGTGCAGCACCATAGCCTAGGCAAGCAGGAATGGCATCTTGTTTATTCACAATATAATCATGACAAATCGTATCCAATTCTAGTGTACTCACACCAGGCTTGATATGCGGTTTGATCATATCCAAAACTTCTGCCGCTAGTCGTCCCGCCACACGCATCTTTTCGATATCTTCAGCAGATTTAATTAAACGACGTGGTGCTTCATAAGTACTGTTCATGATCTTTAAAAACTTTTGGAAATTTGTGTGTGACTATGGTATAAATAGCCGCCCAATTTATCAAATGCTTTTCGTGAATAGATTCACTTAATCGGATGATATGTTGGTTAATAAAATCCGCACATATGTCGACACATTACTCTGGGTGCCCGTAAGGGTGGAGAATGCGGACATATGGAGGCCTAACCCAAACTTTTAAGGTAAAGAAAATGGCAGATTACAACGTAAGCATGCGCGACCTTCTTCAAGCAGGTGCGCACTTCGGTCACCAAACTCGCTTCTGGAACCCAAAAATGCGTCAATACATTTTTGGTGCGCGTAACAAAATTCACATCATCAACCTTGAGCACACTGTTCCTGCGTTAAATGATGCATTGAACTTTGTTAACAACCTAGCAAGCAAAAAGAACAAAGTATTGTTCGTTGGTACTAAACGTGCTGCTTCTAACATCATCCGTGAACAAGCTCAACGTGCTGGTCAACCTTATGTGGATCACCGTTGGTTAGGTGGTATGTTGACGAACTGGAAAACTCTTCGTCAATCAATCAACCGTCTTAAAGATCTTCAAACTCAGTCTACTGACGGTACTTTCGCTAAGCTTACTAAACGTGAAGCTTTAGAGCGTACTCGTGAAATGGAAAAACTTGAACGTGCTCTTGGCGGTGTTAAGAACATGGGTGGTTTACCTGACGCATTGTTCATCATCGACGTTGACCACGAAGCGATTGCAATCAAAGAAGCTAAGAACCTTGGTATTCCAGTAATCGGTATCGTTGATACTAACTCTAACCCAGATAATGTTGATTTCGTTATTCCTGGTAACGATGATGCGATCCGTGCTGTAACTCTTTACGCTACTGCGATGGCTGATGCGATTATTGCTGGTAAAGAATACGCTCAAACTCAAGCTAATGCGCAAGCTAAAGGCGAAGAAGCTGCTAAAGAAGCTCCTGAGGCTTAATGCGATTTGATGCGGATTTGTCATTTTTGCGACACGTAATCGTGGCATCTTAAGCATCAATCAAGCAAAACGGCCCAGATGATTAATTTGGGCCGTTTTTGTTAACAGATACATATCTCGACCGAATTTAGGAGAATAACATGACTGCTATTACTGCAAGCATGGTTAAAGAGTTGCGTGATCGTACTGGTCTAGCAATGATGGAATGTAAAAAAGCGTTGACAGAAGCTGGTGGCGATATCGAGTTAGCGATCGACAACCTTCGTAAATCTGGTCAAGCAAAAGCTGCTAAAAAAGCAGGTAACATTGCTGCTGATGGCGCGATTACAATTGCTCAAGAAGGCAATAAAGCAATTCTTTTAGAAGTAAACTGTCAAACTGACTTCGTTGCTAAAGACGAAAACTTTGCTGGTTTCTCTGCGAAAGTTGCTGCTGCTGCGCTTGCTGCGAATGTAACTGATGCTGCTCAAATTGCTGAATTGAAACTTGAAGATGGTGCAACTGTAGAAGAAGCTCGTATTGCGCTTGTTCAAAAAATCGGTGAAAACATTCAAGTTCGTCGTGCTCAAATCGTTGAAGGTGAAAACCTTGCAGTTTACAAACACGGTTTAAAAATCGGTGTTGTAGTTTCATTTGCTGGTGATGCTGCTACTGGTAAAGGTATTGCAATGCACGTTGCTGCGTTCAACCCAGTTGCTGTAAATGCTGAAGGTGTTTCTGCTGAGTTAATCGCTAAAGAGAAAGAAATTGCTGAAGCAAAAGCAATTGAATCTGGTAAACCAGCGAATATCGTTGAAAAAATGGTAACTGGTTCAGTTGAAAAATACTTAAATGAAGTTGTTCTTGAGCGTCAAATGTACGTTATCGACAACGACAAGAAAGTTGCTGATGTTCTTAAATCTACAGGTACAACTGTTGCTCAATTCGTACGTTTCGAAGTGGGTGAAGGTATTGAGAAAAAAGCTGAACTTTCTTTCGCTGAAGAAGTTGCTGCTGCTCAAGCTGCTGCAAAATAATTGATTCAATTATTTTGAAAAAGAAAAAGCCCTTTAAGGGCTTTTTCTTTTTTTTGATGAGTCTAAATGATATAAACTTTAGGATGAAATAAAAATATAACTTAGAGATCAATATGTCTCAGAAATCAAAAATGAGTATTGTTGCGTTAATTGCAGTGTTGGTCGCAGCATATTTCGGTGTCGATTTAAAACAGGATTTAAAACAGAGTAATGAGCACGCACTAAATCCTACAGATGCAAGTACTCACTATAATGATGCTAACCAACGAGAACTATCCTCTGCGGATAATGATGATGCCGCAAAAATAGCGACACTTTTTCAAAAAAAGATCAGTGATGTGCAAGTTAGGGCTTCTGGAGAAGTTGTTGCAATATTAAAAGATGATAATGAAGGATCTAGGCATCAGAAATTTATTTTAAAACTTAATCATGGTCAGACAGTTTTGGTAGCTCATAATATAGACTTGGCACCACGTGTTGAGAATATTCAAAAAGGGGATATCGTCGAGTTCTATGGTGAATATGAATATACCGACAAGGGTGGTGTAATTCATTGGACTCACCATGATCCTCAAAAACGGCATATTGATGGTTGGTTAAAGCATCAGGGTCGAAGTTATCAATAATTTTTATAAAAATAAATATATGAGATGAGCAATTTCATTCTAGATTTAAAATGCAGGCGTGATAGTTTTTATGCAATTTTATAGGCGTAATATCCAGAAAAAAGATGCAAGAGTCTGCTAATTATCTTCATTTCAAAGAATTGGGCGGATTGGAATTATTAAAAGCTCAATTTCAACGTAAGCAATTTTCAAAACATGCTCATGAGGGCTATTGTATTGGTGTCATTGAAGATGGGGCACAAAGTTTTTACCGCTCTGGAAAGCTTCATATCGCACCTAAAGGCGATATTATTCTGGTGAATGCTGATGAAATACATACTGGTTCATCCGCTGTGGAAACTGGTTGGAAATATCGAGCAATTTACCCAACACCTGAAATGATATTAGATCTGAGTCGAGATTTTTTTACAACCAAGAATGCAGTCCCATGGTTCTCGGATGCAGTGATTCATGATTTGGGTTTGGCGAGGCAACTAGTATTTTTATTCGATTTATTTGAGCAGGGCGAGGATACTTTGCTTAAAGAAAGCCTCTATTTGACGACATTGGCCAGATTGATCTATTGCTATGGGCGGGCGAAATTGAGTCCAATCAACACACCAGAAATGAGAAAAAAAGTTGAACTAATAAAAGAACTTATGAGTAGTTTTCCTGAGCATGATTATTCTCTACACGAGTTGTCTGCATATGTAGATACAAGCCCATGGCATTTATTACGTGAATTTAAAAAACATACGGGATTACCTCCACATAGTTGGCTTGTTCAAAGAAGAATTCAAAAAGCCAAACAATTGCTTAAGCAGGGGGTGCGAATAACTGAGGTTGCACAACTCACTGGATTTTCTGATCAGAGTCATTTAAATCGACATTTTAAAAGTGCAATAGGTGTAACGCCTAGACAATATCTTTTGAACTATTAATTTTCCTTAAATTCGCGCCGCAATATTATTCAAGATCAATCATTACTCATCAGATGATAATAATCGATAAGTGAATCAGATTCAGATGTATTGATGAAAAAGATGAGTGATACAAAAAAGAATTTTATACATGGTATGCTGGGTATTATGCCGTTGGCAATTGCAGTCATGCCATGGGGAGTATTGGCTGGCTCTTTGGCGATACAGACTGGATTGAATGCGATACAAGCTTTTGCAATGTCATTGTTTATGTTTGCTGGTGCTGCACAATTAGTGAGTTTAGGATTGGTTTCGGGTCAGGCATCGCTGATGACAATCTATCTGACGATATTTTTTCTGACGAGTCAGCATTTAATTTACGCGCTTAATTTTCGAAATGATGTTAGTAAATTTCCACTATTTAAACGTATTGTATTTGGCTTTCTGCTGACGGATGAATTATTTGCGGTTGGAGTAAAAAATAAATCACAACGCTCATTCGCATATTTATTTGGAGCAGGACTTTGTTTTTATATTTTTTGGCTGATATTTAGTTTATTTGGGATTGTGCTTGCTCACTTCATTCCTAATTTATCAAATTTGCATCTTGATTTCTCAGTCGTTGCACTGCTTATATTAATTATAGTGTCAATGATAAAAAATCTTACAATACTTGTTGGTGTTGTGATTACCATAATTTTTTCTTTAATTTTAGAAGCTTACCAAGTAAATGCAGCGTTAATTATTTCTGGTCTATGTGGAATGTTTGCCAGTGTGATAGTTGAAAAATGGCAAACAACAGAAGGGGATTAAAAATGAGCTGGACGCTTTTGCTGGGGTTGTCGATCATGATCTTTATTAATCGATATTTATTCTTGGAGCCAAGGGTAAATGTGCCACTTCCTAGAATTTTGAAAAAGATGTTGAAATATTCTGCGCCATGTTTGTTGACTGCAATATGTGTACCGATTGTGTTTTATGAAGCAGCAGAATTAAGGGTTATGACGAGTAATCACTATTTATGGGCAGCAATATTTTGTGTACTGCTTGCGCTAATAAGTCAAAAAGTTATCAGTAATTTAGTTTTTACTTTACTGTTTTTCTATCTCATAAATTACTTAATTAGAGCATGAACATCGGGCTAAATTAAATTCTAATTTAACCCATGCTGTATTTGCTAATTTAAGCGCTGATTTGGCGTGATTTCCAATTGGGTAGTATCTTATCTAGGTAGGCATCCATACACCATAGAGGGCCAATCAGAAGGAATTGGAGGTCTTTAAAGAAAGATGGCTTTTTCCCTTCAATTTTGTGCCCGTAAAATTGACCTATCCAAGCCAAAACGAATAGAGCAATATAGAATCCTTTCCCGAATGGAAGAATAATAATAAGCCAAAACATGACCAATAATAACGCTGCCATTGCAACCGCGAGTACAAGATCTAACCTTGCATAAAAAATAAGTGTTAACACCAGTAAAAGGGTAGTCAGTAATGCGCTGAAATGAGCGAGTATGCCAATGATCGAGAATAGAATCGTGGGTACGCAAATCCAGTGTAATGTTTTATTGGTTGGATTTTGATGGCTATCACTATATTCATCTAACCATTCTGTAATTGTCTTCATCCTATTTCCTTCGCTGATTATTTGAATTTTATTTATTCTATAAACGACAGTATGACATAAGATGATAAATCAAGATTCTTTTTTGTATATTGGTCACATCAAAAAAAAATTAAAAATAATAAAGCCACTCAATGAGTGGCTTGTCGTTAAATGCTTCGCTGAATCATGAGGACCTAAGAATTTGGACCATCCACACGTTCGATGCTGACACGCGCAGTACCAGCATTGGTAATACCAAGAGATTTCGCAGCACCGTAAGATAAATCTACAACACGATTACCATGAAATGGGCCGCGATCATTTACTTTAACAACGACGCTTTTACCATTTGATTTATTTGTTACACGAATATAGCAATTAAGCGGTAAGCTACGATGCGCTGCAGTAAGTGCATTCATATCAAACGTCTCGCCACTTGCAGTTTTACGACCATGAAATTGACGACCGTACCAAGAAGCAACACCAGTTTGGCTAAAACGACGAACAGTGTTTGAAGCAACATTATTAAGTTTGTCAATCACTGAAGGCTCTTCAACAGGTACTTGAATTTTCGCTGCGATTGTTTCACGACGAATTTTATCACCTGAACTTTCAGTAATTGCTAAACTGTTTAAATTCGAGAAGTGCGAATTGAAACTTGTAGAGTCTTTGCTAATCACACGTGAAGCAAGACTTGATTGGTCAACATCATTATTTAGATAAGATGATTGAACCAGTTCGGCATGAGTTTGAGACAAAGCTAAACTTATACCTAATATTGATAACATTTTCAGCGAAGCATGCATCGTTTAACTCCTTGGAACCCTAATTTAATTATCTAAGTTTCTGATAATTAAATTAAATGGTCTGTAAATTTACTTATGCAACTGCATTTAACGGTAGTGGATGATATTCATCCTGATACAAAAGTGTCTAGCTTTATTTTCACTTTAGTTACAAAAACGACAAATTATCACAAAATATGGTTAATAATTAATCAATAATGTAACAAAATATGTAAAATGTACAAATAGTGAACTTAATCACAAAAATATTTATTGACTTTTGTGAAAACAAGTAGATTTATCTTTATCTACTCGCGATTTCAGTCCCTAAAAGCCACAGTGCTGTTGCATACATTCGACTACGGTTATAGGTCGTAATGACTTGAAAATTAGGATATGTAAGGTAATAAGCTGGTCCATAATTTTCTTGTAGTTGAATCACATTGACCATGTCTAAGTCATCTATTTTAACAATGGGATTGAGTGGGCTAATGCCTTGAACTTTTAATGCACCATATGGGGTAGGTTGTGTTAAGTCTTTGGCTATGATGGCATCCGCATTATTTCCTTGGTAGCGTGCGGCAAAAGCAATCGGTTGATCTCGTTGCCAACCATGTTGAGCAAGATAATTTGCAATAGAACCAATTGCATCTACAGCAGAGTTTCTGAGATCGATATGACCATTACCGTCATAATCCACACCAAATTTCGGAATATTGCTTGGCATAAATTGAGGATAGCCCACAGCACCAGCATAAGAGCCAACGACTGAATTAGCTGGAATGCCGTCCTTATAAGACCATGCAATCAAAGCGCTTAATTCGTCTTGAAAGTATTGTGCACGTCGTTCATATCCAAACCCTAAAGTGGCTAGGGCATCACGTGTGATGAATGAGCCTTTATTTGCCCCAAAACCTGTTTCTACGCCGAGAATACCGAGAATGATGGACTGGGGAACACCGAACTGCTGTTCTGCTCGATTTAAAGTGTCTGCATATTGATTTTTAAAACGCACACCACGTTGAATTGTACTTTCTGCTAAAAAATTCTTTTTATATTCGTACCAAGGCTTGCTTTCTCCTGGGCGATTCATAATGTTGATAATATTTGGTAGGTTTTTTGATCCATTCATGGCCCAGTCAACTTGCTCAGCACTCAAACCATAGGTCTGCATCGTTTTTAGTTTAAAATTTTCATATTGAGGATGTTGAGCGAAGTCATTGGCTTGAACAAAACTTGTGATCATAAACGCACTGAGTGCTAAACCAATACGTTGTAATTTAACATTAAAATTTTCAAATAACATAACAGCAGAAGATCCAATTATTATCGGTGGTAGATGCAAAGGTATAAGTGTTGATAAGGATTAAAAGTTCAACATCATTTGATTAATCGCAATGTTTATTAAGATAACATTAGGTCGTGATGGATTCACAAAAACCTACATAAAAAGTGTAAAAATGGATGAATTATGTCTTTTATTTATTCAATATTGATGAACTATTTTTAAAACATAAAAAAACCTAGCAGACGCTAGGTTTTTGATTAGTCTAATTTATTCTTGAATAAATAGCGTGTCATGATATTCAGCTGCAGCTAACAATTCTTCTTTAGTAAAGTTAGGAATGAGCTTATCGATCGCAATATGAACTGCTTTGATGACCGCTGAAGAAGCGATATCAGACGCCTTACGTTTAATCATACCCAAATCTAAAGTCTTGTTAAAATCATTCATAAAGTGACGAACTGCAGCTTCACCGAATTGTTTGTATTGTTCAGACAGAACTGCACGATTGACATCATTGCCTGCACGTACTTCTGCAAAGCTATTTTTTAAGTTTGTCACTAGGTCGGCAGGTAATGGAGCGCCGACACGATAATTACCCTCTGGATCTTTGAATAAACTCTTTTCGGAGAATTCAATCGATTGTCTCACGACGTCATTTGGTGCTTTACCCAATAACTGTTTAAGTAGTACCGATACTGTTGATTTAATATAACCAGCAAGTTTTTCAGCTGTTTCTCGTTTGTCACTTGTAGGGAAACGACGTACAAGTTCAACTAAAATTGCATCGATAATTTCATCATTAATAGCGAGTGCAGTTTGATCACGCAAAGGGTAAAGTGGTTCGTTTGAATTTTTTTTCTCAATTCCAGTTTGAATGTTCTTTAACAAAGATTCAGATGGAATAAAACCAAAATATGACATCGTATAACCTCAACTATTCTTCAATTTATTGTCGCGCCAATCGAATTGGGCTCGGCATCCATGCAAAGTCCGATACACGACAAGGGTTAATGTCTAAACCACCACGGCGTGTATAAGTCGCATATACCATCAACTTTTCAGGATTAAAGTTTTCCCAAATGTCTGCGTAGATTTGTTCAACGCATTGTTCGTGAAAGCCATTATGCTGACGATAGGAGATAATATAAGCTAAAATTGAACGATAACAAGGTTTTTTGCCACGATATCTTAAAAAAACTGTGCCCCAATCAGGCTGTCCTGTGACTGGGCAGTTACTTCTTAATAAATGCGAATATAATTGAATTTCAACGATTTCTTCGGAAGACGCTGCATCGAGTTTAAGTAAGCTCGCATCAGGGTGGTTTTCAAGACGTTCAGGCTCATAATGGTCGATGCATATTCCTTCAGGCTGAGCAATATTCAACTGATCAACATCGAATAATTCAAGTCTGACCTCTGCATTGGCTGCTTTAGAAAGATCACGCTCGACTGTCTCAATAAACTGATTTTGAGATTCAAATTGAGCAAAATTCAGACTATTGAAATATAGCTTAAGAGATTTTGACTCAATGAGATTGGGTGATGAAGCAGGAAGATGCATTCGACCAATCGCAACTTGAGGAATCCCTGACAGATTCAACCAAGAAATTTCAAAAATATGCCACCAATCAATTCCTTGTTGAATACCGTCTACATGTGCGTACTTCGCTCGTGCTTCTGCGCGAGCAATTGGAAATAGCACCTCAGGTTGATATTCAGTTGGATAGTTGGTGTCTTTGCCTAAAAGAGATTGTTCAACGCTCATTATTCACGCATTCCTGAACCACGGGAGAGTAAGTGATAAGCGACCGCATATAGCACGGCGCAACACGCTGTGATTACTAATAAAGAAATAGATACATTTACATCGCTATGGCCAAGAATTCCATAACGGAATGCATTGACCATATATACGACAGGATTAATTAAAGATAGATTTTGCCAAAATGGGCTTAATGCAGAAATTGCATAGAACACCCCACCTAAATAGGTCAACGGTGTTAAAACAAAAGTGGGAATAATCGAAATATCATCAAATGACTTTGCATAGACCGCATTAATGAATCCACCTAATGCAAACAGTAGTGACGTAATCAGGACGGTATAAATTGTGACGAACCAGTTGGTAATATATAAGTCAGTAAAAAATAAACTCATCGCAGTCACAATGATGGCAACCAATAAGCCTCGAGCAACACCACCAAGCACATAACCCCAAAGTACAGCATGTAATGGCACAGGACTCATGATCAGTTCTTCAATACTTTTTTGAAATTTAGAACTAAAAAAACTTGATGAAACGTTGGCATAACTATTAGTAATGACAGCCATCATAATTAGACCAGGTACAATGAACTGCATGTAGGTAAAGCCACCCATTTCCCCAATTCTTGAACCGACTAGATTTCCAAAAATCACAAAATACAGTGACATGGTAATTGCTGGCGGTAACAATGTTTGTGGCCAGATGCGCATAAATCTACGAATTTCCTTATGGATAATCGTATATAAAGCTACGGCGAGTTGGTTAAAATTCATTGCGCAGCTCCATCAAGATTCTTTTCGACCATTTTGACGAATAACTCTTCTAAACGATTTGATTTATTACGCATACTTCGAACTTGAATATTCTGTGATTCTAGAAGTTGGAAAAGATCATTCATGCTGTGTGCTTTATCAAGCGTAATTTCTAGGGTCACCGGATCAACCAAATTAAATTTCACACCAATAATGTCGAGTTGAATCGGTTCTATAGGTTCAGCCAAGTCAAAAATGAAAGATTCTTCATTTAATTGATTTAAGAAGTTCTTCATGGTGGTGTCTTCTTTAATGACGCCACGATCAATAATTGCAATTTTGCGACACAGTACTTCTGCTTCTTCTAAATAATGTGTTGTGAGAATGATTGATGTACCTTTCTGATTCATTTCTGTTAAGAAGTCCCACATCGAGCGACGTAGTTCAATATCTACACCAGCAGTCGGTTCATCGAGAATTAAGAGTTTTGGATCATGCATCATTGCTCGGGCAATCATGAGGCGGCGTTTCATTCCCCCAGATAGCATACGGGCTTGAGTAGAGCGTTTTTCCCATAAACCTAATTTGGTCAGGTACTCCTCTGCACGAGCTTCAGCAACTTTTTTGGGAATGCCGTAATAACCTGCCTGAGTGACTAAAATATCGAAAGTCTTTTCAAATTGCGCAAAGTTAAATTCTTGGGGGACTACACCCAAGCATTGTTTAGCTTGTGAAGGATGTGTATCGAGATTATGACCAAAAATCTCGACCGTTCCTGCAGTTTTTTTTGTAAGAGAGCTGATGATGCCAATAGTGGTTGATTTACCTGCACCATTAGGGCCTAGAAGAGCATAAAATTCGCCTTCTGGAACATCTAAGTTGATTCCTTTTAATGCTTGAAAACCATTTCGATAGGTCTTCGACAAATCCCTTAAGGTCAATGCATCAGTCATGAATATCTCGAATGGTGAAAAGTTGAGATATTGTGAGTGATCTTGAAAAATAAACCAAGCTTTGTAATCAGAATTCTCTGTTTTGATGTTGAAACACTGTATAAAGCATGAGCACTAAAAATTCGAAAGATATATAGTTGCTTTACCTTAGAGTTTTTTTTGTTATGATGTGCGCACTTCCTAAAATGCGCTCATAGCTCAACTGGATAGAGTACAGGTCTCCGAAGCCTGTGGCGTGGGTTCGAGTCCCGCTGAGCGCACCATTTCACTGTTTTACTTCATCCGAATAAATACGAAAATCATTAAAAATAAACAACTTATGTCTTTATCTTGTCCGATACAGTCCGAGCATGTTTTAGGTTATTTAAGTTTTTTGCGGTAATTTTTGCGGTAATTTCAAAATTATTGCAAAGGCTTACCGTAAAAATGCCAAAAATAATTGTAAATCTGACAGATACACAGATTCGTTCAGCTGTAAATGCACATAAAAAGTTATCAACCAATATTCAAATCAAACTAGCCGATGGTAAAGGATTGTTTTTTATCATTGATAAGAATGGTAACTCATATTGGAGGTGGGACTATGCTCGCCCTATCACTAAAAAACGTAATAGCATTTCTTTTGGAACATACCCAGAGGTATCGTTGCTAAAGGCACGAGCAAAAAGAACTGAATGTCGAGAATTACTCGCCCAAAATATAGATCCAGCGGATGTGAAGAAAAATGAAGAAAAAGCTAAATTAGGCCAAAATACTTTCGCTTTAATCGCAGATGAATATAGAGAGACAGAGGAGTTAGAGCCTAGTACTCAACGACGGAATCAATTTGTTTGGGGTAAGTTGTATTCTGCAATTGGGGATTATCCAATAGATAGTATTACTCCATCACAAATTTTAGAAGTTTGTCGTATTTACGAAAAGCAGGGTAAGACAGATTCAGCAAAGCGCATGAGAAGCAAAGCATCCCAAGTCTTCCGTTATGCGATTGCTTTAGGCTTGTGTCAATTTAACGTGGCAGATCAAATTAGTGGGATCTTAAAAGTTGGTAAAACCAAGCATAGATCAGCGATCACAGATGAGCAAAAGCTAGGACAGTTATTGAGGAATATTAATAATAGTGTTGGCCGTGGTGATATCGCGATAGATTATGCCGTGAAAATATTACCTCATGTTTTTGTGCGTCCAGGAGAATTAAGAGGAGCGAAGTGGGCAGACATCGATTTTGAAAATCGAGTTTGGAAATACACCCCTCCAAAGACTAAGAATCAAACGGCATTACAGCATATTGTTCCTTTGTCAGATCAAGTTATGACCTTGTTCAAAGAATTGCACCAGATAACAGGTTATACGGAGTATTGCTTTGTATCGATGCGAGATCAGTCTAAAACAATTAGCGAGTCAACTATTAACAAACGATTAAAGCAATATGGTTTTGAAAATGGTGAAACGACAGGTCATGGCTTTAGAGCGACTGCCAGAACTCTATTAGATGAAGTATTAAAGTTTCCTATCGAACGGATTGAACAGCAACTTGCTCATCAGGTTCGTGATATGCATGGAAGAGCATACAACCGTACAAAATACTTAGAAGAACGTACGGTTATGATGCAAGCATGGTCTGATTATTTAGATAAGTTAATGTATAAGACTGTGGACTGATCAGTAAGCTTAAATGTAGCAAGCGAATTCAGTTTCCGCCATCTCCGCCAAATATTCAAATAAGCCCCTGTTTTTACAGTGGCTTATTTTTTGTCTATGTGCTTACCACTCAATATGCCCCACATCAAAATGTAGATGCATTAATCTTTATTAATACTTTATTAGACAGATATAGAAATGAGTATGCCCTTCATAGAGTGATCTTAAACTCCTAGCCTGTGTCAAACTTTCGTAAGCGTCCGCTAAACCCCATCGCTATTTTTTAATTCGGTTCAGGTTTCCAGCAGTGTGGCAGTAATTCTTCTATTTGAGTCACTTTATGTGTCGGTAACCTTTTCAGCACATCACTTAAATAAGCATACGGATCCAGTCCATTCAGCTTTGCTGACTGGATTAAAGTCATGATATTGGCAGCTCGTTGACCACTACGCAGCGAGCCCGCAAACAGCCAGTTCTTACGTCCCAACGCCCAGGGGCGCATCTGATTTTCAATCCAGTTATTATCTATAGGCAAATTACCATCATCCAGATAGCGGCTTAAGGCTGGCCAACGCTTCAGCGTATAATGAATAGCCTTGGCGATTGGAGAACTCGACGGCACCGTCAGATAATGTTGGTTAAGCCATTCATACAGTTGTTGCATCACTGGTTGACTATACTGTTGTCGGTATTCCCGGCGTTGTTCTGCCGTACCATCAATCTTTTTCCTGAGTTCTGCTTCTATAGCATACAGTTTCTGAATCAAGAACAAAGCCTGTTCAGCGATCTGACTTTTCCCGGTCACATGTAGCTCATGGAATTTACGACGTGCATGTGCAATGCAGCCCACTTCAATGACCCGGCCTGATTTAAAGCGTGCTTTATAACCACTGTAATCATCACAGACCAGATGACCCTGCCAGTCTTTCAGGAACTCTTCAGCATGTTGACCTGAACGACTATCCTGAAAGTCATAGATCACCGCCTGAATTGGATTGTACTGTGTCGTGACATAGGCCCAAACATAACCTTTCTTCGGTTTTTTCTCATTCTCACCCATCCGCATGATGGTGACAGGTGTTTCATCTGCATGAATCACCTGTTGTTGCAGCACAAGCTGTTTTAAGGCATTGGTCAGAGGTTCCAGCTCCACACCGCAGCGGCCAATCCAGTCAGATAAGGTTGATCTGGACAGATCAACACCTGCGCGTAGAAAGATTTGACGTTGACGGTACAGCGGTAAATGATCGGCATATTTCGATACCAGTACATGGCTAAGCAATTCAGGTGAAGCAATGCCTTTATCAATCACATAGGCGGGCATCGCTTGCTGAGTCAGGGTGTCACACTCATCACAGACCCATTTGCCACGCACATGCTGTTCCTTATAGAACTGTGCCGGTCTGAAATTCAGTTTCTCGCTGACATCTTCACCGATACGACGCAAGGTGCAGCCACAGCTGCATTGGGTTGATGCAGGTTCATGCTCAATACGGATGGTGTGTAGATTATCTGGCAGCAGTCGGCGTTTAGGTTTGTTGGCTGGGGCTTTCTGTGCAGCTGCATCGGTTTTATCTGCATTCAGCCGTTCCAGTTCCAGATCAACCGCTGCGATATCTTCTTCAACCGCCTCATCCCAGAGATGGATTTGTTTTGCGGTGAGATGTTCATTTTTATTGCCGAATTTGTGCTGTTTAAACAGCGCCAGTTCATGCTCGTATTTTTGAGTGAGAATAGAGAGATGTTGGTTGCATGCTTCCAGATGTTGAACTTTGCCATCTAATTGTTGATTGGTGACTTCCAGATGTTGAACTTTGGCATCTAATTGCTGATTTGATTGTGCCAAAGACTGATGCTGCATCGCTAATTGCCGGGTAAATTCCAGCAGTAGCTCATGGGTCAGTTGGTTTAAATCAGGCAGCGTTTTCATGACCGCAGTATGCCTGAGGTCATGAAGAGAATGAAATAGAACGTTTGGAGAATAGCAGAATGTACGAGCCTGGTTTAGAGCATCGTCACCACCTGCTGTCGTCCAATTCTCTGCCAGGGTAAACCCTGGATCAGTGCCTGCAACTGCTCTGGGCTGAGGGCTACGTTTTCACCCTGGTGAACTTTAGCCCAGTGGAATTTTCCCTGTTCCAGCCGCCGGGCACACAGCCAGATGCCCAATCCATCATGCACCAGCACTTTCATGCGATGGCCACGCTTATTACAGAACAGGTAGGCGCAATGCGGTTTAATCGAGCCAAAGGCTCTCAGCACCTGAGCCATGACAGTATCCATCCCTGCACGCATGTCCATCGGCTGGGTAGAGAGCCAGATTTCATCGATATGGATCATGTTGCAAGTGCCTTGAGTAATTCTGCTAAAGCAGATATTTCTGATACTTGCCATTTCAAGCCAATTTCTGCTTTTGAGTGGGGTAAAGTAATTTGAACCGTTAACATGTCAGTAGGAGTAGGATCTAATGGTGCAGAGCAAGATAAGGCAATAAATGCAGGTTTATTCGGTAGTGGTGAGCGATCATTCCCTGGCTTACCATCAATTAAGCGAATCCATTTGGATACAAGATTTGTATTCAATCCATGTTGCAAAGCGACCGAAGCAATTGAAACGTTCGGTGCTTTAAGGCAAAGGATTTCTTTCTTTGCTTCGAGAGGTTCATGTTCATCAGGGTTGTTACGTCGTAAAGGCTGTACGGCCTTATTTGTCTCGGAGAGTGGTGGCAGACCAAACAACAAACCCCATGACCATAACTTATGGGGCTTGTTGGCTATTTTGCTGCGTATTGTGTGGCTTTTTGTGATTAAGCCTTACATCGCTTCACGCTGCGCTTCATCTTCCAAATAGCTTTCTAAAGAATCATCTAGCGCATATAACCATAGCGTGTGATGTGGCTTAGCCATTTTTCCAGTCATTACTGAGCGATAGACTTTATCTCTAAAGCCCATAATGTTTTCTTTTTTATGCTTTTTCCATTGCATGAAAATATCATGCACTGCATCAATATTGAATGATGGATAGTCCGTCTGCGCAATCAGGCGTTTGATGTAATCGCCTTGGAAGCGGGCAGATTGTTCATCGTTCAATAGGCGCTGCTCTTTTTCATGTAAGGTCTGCGTATGGCTCTGCATTTCTGCCGTGCTTGGTAAAGTAATTTTGCCCAAAATCACATCACGGACAAACCATGCTTGCGCATCGAACATATTGAAGGTGTACCATTGATCTTGCATGCCCAAGTAGAACAAGCGAGGATTCTTTTCCCACACCACACCCTGATATAAACCCTGCGGATAAAGGCAGTTATGTGTTCTGAGGCGTAGGTTATCTTCAATAAATGGGAAGTGGTGCAAATAGCCTGTGCATAAAATAATGGCATCAATTTTGGCAGATGTTCCATCACCAAAATAAGCAGTATTTTCATCTACACGCAGTAATTGTGGCTTTTCAGACCAGTTTTTAGGCCATTTAAAACCCATGGCTTTACTGCGATAGCAACTGTAAATTTGCTTAGCACCGTATTTATAACATTGTGAACCAATGTCTTCGGCAGAGTAGCTGCTGCCAACCAATAACACAGACTTACCTTTAAATTCCAGCGCATCACGGAAGTCGTGTGCGTGCAAAATGCGACCATGGAATTGATCAAAGCCTTCATAAACAGGAACACGTGGGGTAGAGAAGTGTCCAGATGCAACGACAACATAATCAAATTGTTCTGAATAGTGCTGTTGTTGTGCATAATCTTCGACATCTACCGTGAATTTTTGCGTTGTTTCATCATAGGCAATATGCTGAACGGCACTATTGAAACGGACTAAATCTTTGACCTGTGCTTTTTCTGCACGGCCTTTGATGTAATCCCACAGTACTGCACGTGGCGGATATGAAGCGATTGGTTTTTTGAAATGTTCATCAAAAGTATAATCGGCAAATTCTAGCGCTTCTTTGGGGCCATTTGACCATAAATAGCGGTACATACTGCCGTGGACAGGTTCCCCATGTTCATCTATACCAGTGCGCCAAGTATAGTTCCATAGCCCGCCCCAATCATTTTGTTTTTCGAAACATACAATTTCAGGAACTTGTAGACCTTTGGCCTTTGCTGACTGAAACGCTCTTAATTGGGCCATGCCACTTGGGCCAGCACCAATAATTGCAATTCGATCCATTGCTATCTCCATTAGTTTTGAGTTCTTAATTACCTCTCCAATTTTGAGTGTCACAATTTAGGATTTGAAATATAAGCATTATAAAGATAAGCAAATACAATCCTAAATTGAGCGATTAAAAATCTGTTCAAAATAGGATGTGAATTAAAAAAAAAGAAAAAATAATAAAATGTGCTAAAGACAGTAAAAATTACCTAAGCAATTCATCTTTATAAAAAACACATTTTTTAAGAAAGCTGATCTTATCATAATTTCTGATTAATTGTGGCTTTGCTTAGTTATAAAAGTGAATTTAAAGTCATTCCATTAATATTGGCGGATTCAAGCGGCAAGTGCAACAGTATAAAAACCAGCCATAACTTCACTAGGCGTATACCAACCTAGTGTTTTTCTAGGACGATGGTTGAGTGCAAATTCTATCTGCTCTATTTGTTCGTTTGACACGTCATCAAACGATGATGATTTTGGCAGATATTGCCGGATTAAACCATTCGTATTTTCATTCCTTGCTCGTTGAATAGACTTGTAAGGATCAGCAAAATACGTATCTATGCCGGCATCAGTGATTCTTTTGTGTTCGGCAAATTCCTTACCATTATCAAAAGTAACACTATAAGCATGGCTCATCCGTAAACGATCTAAGTAAGCGTCCGCTGAGCCCCATAGCTATTTTTTAATTTGAGTTGGGTTTCCAGCGGTGTGGAAGTAATTCTTCTGTTTGGGTCACTTTATGTGTCGGCAGCCTTTTTAGCACATTACTTAAATAGGCATACGGATCAAGCCCATTCAGCTTTGCTGACTGAATCAGCGTCATGATGTTCGCCGCTCGCTGACCACTGCGCAGCGAGCCAGCAAACAGCCAGTTCTTACGCCCCAAGGCCCAGGGACGCATCTGATTTTCGATCCAGTTGTTGTCTATAGGTAAATTACCATCATCCAGATAGCGGCAGAGTGCCTGCCAGCGTTTTAGGCTGTAGTTGATCGCCCGGGCGGGTTGGAGAACTCGATGGCACCGTCAGCTGATGTTGGTTGAGCCATTCATATAGTTGTTGCATGACCGGTTGACTATGCTGTTGTCGGTATTCGCAGCGGTCTTCCGCTGTACCATCCGTCTTTTTTCTTAATTCTGCTTCTATCGCATATAATTTCTGAATCAGCACTAATGCCTGTTCAGCGATCTGACTTTTCCCGGTCACATGCAGTTCATGAAATTTACGACGTGCATGTGCCATGCAGCCCACTTCAATGATCTGGCCAGATTTAAAGCGTGCTTTATAACCACTGTAATCATCACAGACCAGATAACCCTGCCAGCCTTTCAGGAAGGCTTCAGCATGCTGGCCAGAACGGCTATCCTGAAAGTCATAGATCACCGCCTGAACTGGATTATTCTGTGTGGTGGCATAGGCCCAGACATAACCCTTTTTCGGCTTTTTCTCACCGATCTGCATCACCGTTACTGGCGTTTCATCCGCATGCATCACCTGTTGTTGCAACACTACATGTTTTAAGGCATCTGCCAGGGGTTTAAGTTCAACCCCACAGCGACCAACCCAATCTGACAGAGTGGATCTGGATAAATCAATTCCCGCACGTAGAAAAATCTGGCGCTGACGGTACAAGGGTAAATGATCAGCATATTTCGACACCAGCACATGACTCAGCAATTCTGCACTGGCAATGCCTTTATCAATGACATGGGCAGGCATCGCTTGTTGAGTCAGGATGTCACACTGATCACAGACCCATTTACCACGGATATGTTGTTCCTTATAGAACTGTGCCGGCCTGAAATTCAGTTTTTCACTGATATCTTCGCCGATACGACGCAATGTACAGCCACAGCTGCATTGCGTTGAGGCAGGTTCGTGCTCAATACGGAGGGTTGGCAGGTGATCTGGCAGTGGTCGACGTTTAGGTATGTTTGCTGTGGCTTTCTGCGCGGATGCATCAGTTTTACCTGCATTTAATCGTTCTAATTCCAGATCAACAGCGGCAATATCTTCTTCGACCGCTTCATCCCACAGATGGATTTGTTTGGCAGTTAAGTGTTCATTCTTCTTGGCGAACTTATGCCGTTTAAACTGCGCAAGTTCATGCTCGTATTTTTGATTGAGAATAGAGAGAGATTTAACTTTAGAATCTAATTGCTGATTGGATACTTCAAGTTGCTGAACTTTGGCATCTAATTGCTGGTTTGATTGTGCTAGAGACTGATGCTGCATCGCCAACTGTCTGGTGAATTCCAGCAGTTGTTCATGGGGCAGTTGGCTTAAGTCAGGCAGTGTATTCATGACCGCAGTATGCCTGAGGTCATGAATAGAATGAAATAGAACATTTGGAGGATGGCAGAATCGCACGAGTATTGATATGTATTCTAGTCAACTAAATGCTATTGATGGAAAAATTAATATCCAGGCTGGAGGGGATCTAAACTTCTTAACTGCTGATGATGTAACACTTAGTACAACAGATATTACTAAGAAAAGCTCATTTCTTGGTGTCAAACTGAATAACTCACATACCACAAAGACGCGAAATGTAAAATCAGAATTACCTTCAGAATTAAATGCCAACTATATAGGAACTAAATCTGGATTTGATACTCGCCTCAAAGGAACAGTATTTAACTATTTGGAGGGGGCAAATATTGAAGCGGGTGGAAATATTACTCTGGAAGGAGCTTCCAAAACCGTCGCAGAAACTTTGAAAAAAGAAAGTAACAGTGTTGTTTGGCAGTCTATGCAAGATAAGGGTTCGATTACGGAAACTGCAAAACTTCCAAGTTTTAATGGGCCAGTTGCACCAACGTTTATTGCGAAAGGTGGACTGACTGTACAAGTTCCAGTGATTACTGGTCAGAATAATGATGTTCGTGCTGAAGTGATCAAGCTATCCAATCAACCTGGTAATGAATATCTGAAAGGTCTTATTGCTCGTAAAGATGTGAATTGGGAAGCAGTAAAACTTGCTCAGGAGAATTGGAATTATAAGCAGCAAGGTTTGACAGGAGCTGGCGCCGCAATCATTGCAATTATTGTGGTAGCAGCGACTGCAGGCGCTGGAGCTTCAGCAGTAGGGGCATTAGGGGGGACAGCATCTACTTTGGGGGGATCTGCTGTAGCGATGAGTCAGGCAGCAATTACAACTTTAGCAACACAAGCGAGTGTTAGCCTGATTAATAATGGTGGAGATATTGCTAAGACTTTAAATGAGTTGGGCAGTAAAGAGTCGGTAAGAGGTCTAGCCACAAGTATTGTAACAGCAGGTTTGTTGAGCCAAGTAAGTACAGCTTTAAATCTTAAGCCTGATAGTGCTTATTTTCCCGATCGCTTAATGAATAACTTTGCTACTTCTGTTGGCTCCACTTTAGTACAAACTGCTATCAAAGGTGGAAATCTCGAAGATAATTTACAGGCTGCTTTATTAGCTGGTTTAGCAGGGGCATTACAGGGAGAGCTAGCAAGTCAAATTGGTACAAGTCTAGATAAAGTTGATCCTAGTGCTTTTGAATACACAATTCATAAAATTGCTCATGCTGCAGTAGGTTGTGCGGCAGCAGCTGCAACAAAAGCAAGTTGTGAGGCTGGGGCAATCGGGGCGGGTGTAGGTGAAATAGTTGCAGGGTTAATGCCTGATCCTGCTAATGGCATTGAATATACGGACAATGAAAAACTAAAGATTCGAAATATAGGTAAACTAGTTTCTGGTACTGTAGCTGCATATGCAGGATATGATGTAAATACAGCTGCAAATAGTGCTGATACTGCGATTCAAAATAATTCTTTAGTTAAATTAGCGACTACTACGGGTAAAGTGTTAGTTAAGACATTGGACGAGTTCAATGCTGCAAGAAAGAAAGGTCTACAGTATACAAAAAGTGATCTTGTAAAATCTTTAAAAGAACAAAGTGCAGATGAACTAATAGGCATTGCCGATGATTTATTGACAGTATTCGGTAGAAGCACTTCTCCATTTGATCGTGCTTTAGCGGCATTAGATTTACTTGTTGGAACTGACTTAAAACCGGGTAAAGGAGATTCACTTAACCTTGCAAAGAATGAGCTGGATCAATTAAAAAAAGACCGTTCCTATGTCCAAACAGTTTACCAAAATAAAGTTGATGTTATTACACGTAATAGGTTGAGTGGAAAGGAATTTGAAACAAGCGCTGCAAGCAAGTTAGGAGTAAAGCGTAATACTGATCGACAAATGATTACTGTCAAAACAGAAAGAGATGGACAGATAAATATTATTCCAGATGCATTTGGCAATGGTAATACATTAGTTGAGTTTAAAAATGTAAAGTATCTTTCGGATACCCAACAATTACGTGGGTATGTGGCAACTAAAAAACCTATTGAACTTGTTGTTAATATGGATACTGTTGTAACTAAAACAGTAAGGGATAATATTATGGCTAATGGCGGTCGAATACAGAGATTTAATTCAAAAACTCAGACAGTTCATCCATATTGAGAGATTATGTAATGAAATTCAAACGTCAAATTCACGCTCAAATATATACACCCAATATGTTGACTGAACCCAAAGACTTTTTTAGACGTGTAAAGCATTATTGTGATTACTTTCCAGAAATGTTGCCAGAAAAATGTGGTTTTTGGTCACCCTTAAAAATCCCTTTTGCACCAGAGACAATAGAAAATTTGATTCCTAATGATCGCGGTGGAGCTGCAGACCAACTGTCATGTCAGCGTTTAAAAAAACCGCGTTGTCAGATACAGTTTTCTCCATCACGACATGGAATTACACATAGCACTGAGTATATTAGTCCTGAGCTTGAACAAATAGATCAAAAAAAATTAATAAATTATCTTAAGATTACCACTCTCCAATTTAACGGGGATTTAGCCGTTATTGATGTGAATCGGCATAAAGATCCAGATCCTAGAGTTATTGAGGGATGGAGTAATATTACACCCTATACACATCAGCTTAAGCACTGGCTACCAGATATGTATTGGGGAGTTGTATTTGGTAAGCCATATGTTGATCTATTTGGTTTAGAATGCCTGTTATCTACTCCAGCATATTTAGTCGAAAAATTGTCTGATCATGCAGTCTATATCCAACTGTCTGAAAACTTAAAAGATGTCTTTGAAAAAAATGACCAAATAGACGGTCAGCGTGAAATAGTGAAGCGTTATTTGGGTTATGATGCATTTTGGTCTGCTGAAAAAAGTTATGTAATTAATATTGATTACAGATTTTTAAAAGGTTTATCAGAACACACAGTTGTTCATATTCCTTTACAAACAAACTATACAGATGTATTTCGTGTACCTCATTTCAATTTGATCTCTGATACTTATACGCAGGCAGAAATTCCCCCAAAAAATATATACACATATTTGAGTGAATTAAAAAAACTAGAAACTGAGCAATGGTCTATTCAATTATCACAAGCGTGGCTATTACGACCTTTTGATCCTGTTGCACTTGGTTATAGTGCTGAGGACATCTATAGTCATGGCGATGTGCAAGAAATAGAGTTTTTTTACAAACCAGATAGTTATGATTCACCTATTGAGAAAGAGTTTTTTATTGGCGCATGGGATAGACCAAACCGAGAAAAAGAAGATCGTCAGGAGTATGCTGAATCTACTATTCAAAAATTGATTGAAAGCAATCCGCAAGCAGTATCAGAATGGCAGATAGTAGAAAGTAAAATTGTACATTTTGAAGAGTATTCAGAGGTCTATTTAGATCAAACAGACCAACAGGAGTTCAATTTATTTCGTTTAGCGATTAAAGTAATTATCTTCGATAGTTATTTCGTTAAGCTAACTTTTATGGACTATTGGTGTAATGAACTGAGCGAATCTAAGCAAATCTCTGATCCAATCTTTAGTTCATTTGAGGCAAAATAATAGTATTTTTTGTCATTTACTGTGCTGATAATAGTGAGAAAATAGAATTTAATCGGCAATCCATAACTACTTCTCACTATGACTCGTACAATGTTGACTGACCAATACTGGTCTAAGTTAGAAACTATTTTCCGTAATTTTCGTATTAATCTCAAAAAAGATCTTCTAAATTGTATTAAAGATATTCTTTATTGAATCCGTACAGGCTGCCCAAGGCGGGATTTACCCGCTGCCTTCGGCAAGCCAAATTCTATATTCAAGAAATTTTCTCGATGGTCGAAATACAATAAATTATTAAAAATACTTTAGTTAGTTTCATCTTATGATGACCTAGAGTGGGTGTTTATTGATGATAGCCATGTGAGGGCTCATCAACATGCTACTGGAATCAAGGATCAGACTATTTCAAAAAGATCAGTGGAAACAGTTCTAAAATTCATTTAGCAGTTGATTCTCATGGTAACCCAGTTCAGTTTTTGATAGAGGATGGCTCGGCCAATGATGTAAAAGTAGCACCGAAATTAGTTGACAGCCTAGATCTGAGGAACAGAAATTCTATGTGCGGATAAAAGGGTTATTACTCTGAATCCTTGAGAGAACAGATAGAAAAGACGGGGGGACGGAAGCCAATATCCCCCCAAAAAAATTCAATACTTTTTCAAATAATGACCATATGGATTGGTATTTATATAAAATCAGGCATTTAGTTGAAAATGCCTTTGTTAGATTATAGCACTATAGAGGAATTGGTACACGCTATGAAAAGCTAAAGTAAAGCTATGAAAATTCTGTTGCCTTGGTTTGTATCTTTATTTCGCTACCATTATGAAATGTCAACAGCTCCTATTAAAAATTTAGACAAATCACATCACAATTTTTATTGCAAATACTTGTACACAGTTTATGTGGATAAAATGACACCCAACGATGAAAATGAGGGTGAGAAGATTTAATGAGTAAATTGATTAAAATAAATCAGACTTGTTTTTAGTGATAATGTTACATAAAGTCGTTAAATATTTAGGTAATCCCCCCTAAAAATAATAGGATCTAAAAGTAGAATTTTCTCTTAAGATACGAGCAGGAGATTCTGCATGAAAACATCTAAATTTAC